>DVFV01000008.1 GCA_018713045.1 Candidatus Coprosoma intestinipullorum
CCAAATAAATTTGTTTTTTCTCTAGAAAATTTTTTACTTAGAGCATCAGAATACTCAACCTTAAAAACATTTTTAAATTTTTTTAGAAAATCTATTTCGTCTCCTTCAAAAATCTTTCCTCTATTAATAAGTAAAAGATGATCACTATTTTCGAAAAAGTCTTCCAAGTCATGTGAAGAAACTATAATATTAATACCTTTTGAACACAGATAATTTAAGACTTCAATAATTTTAACTTTGACTTCAACATCAATTCCCGCCGTTGGCTCATCTAGAATAATTAAATCTTTATCTCCAATTAAGGCTAAAAACAGAGACACTTTTTTCTTCTCACCACCAGACAAATTAAATGCATATCTTCCCAATAACTGATCTATAGATAAAATATCTCTAATTTTTTCTATTGAATATCTTTCACTAGTTATACCGTAAAGTCTTTGGTAAAGTTCAATATACTCTGAAACTTTTACAGCCTTTAAAAAGCTATCATTCTGTAACTGAAGTCCTACCTTTTTTTTTTCCTGTAAATTTAAGCCTGTCTTTGAAATATCTCTACCAAATAACCTTATTTCGCCTGAATTTGCTGAAATTAAACCTAAAATCAGCTTTATCAGAGTTGATTTTCCTGCACCATTTGGGCCAGCTAATAATGTCGTCCCATTATAAAATGAAATAGATTCACCTTTAAAAATGCTATTTGATTGATAACTTTTAACTAAATTTAAAAGTTCTAGATATGGCTCTTTTCTCTTATTCATCTGGTATACCTCCTATAGAAATCCCCAGAAGCGGTATTTCTGTCTTATTAAGATTAAGATTTTTTACTACACTATCATTTACATAGGCAGCAACCATACACGATCCCAATCCTAGATACGTCGACAGGAGTGTAATATTCTCTGAAAGAATACCACAATCAATATTAGAGAATCGATAACCTCGTTCTCCGTATTTCCAAATGAAACGTTCTATATCTGTAACTATGAATATATTTATATTTGCATGAATTGGAAATTCTGTTGAATAATTTTCAGATAAATCGATTTCTGTTAAGCCAGTATATAATTCCACTAGACAATTTTCTTTCGGTGAATAGTAATATAAGCCATCTTTAATATCAGTAACTTTTTTTATATATATGTATATATTGAAAGGATTCAAACCTCCAGCAGCAGGAGAATAGGAAACTGGATAATCTTTTCTATTATACGCATAGTCACGATATTGCTTAATTCCATAAGAATAATAAATAATGTTACTAAGTGACTCAAAAGAAATTTCTTTTTTTGTATAGTCTCTCTTAGATTCCCGTTTTCTTAAAATATCATATAATGTTAAATCGGCAAGCTTTTTTTCATTAACCCTCAATGGGATACGCTTTAACTCAGTGGGAAATCTTTTCTCCGTTTCAGGTGCTTGCTTATTTTTTGCAGACATTAATGTTTTTAAATCTACATTCTCGAAACGTTTATGGGTCTCCAAAATAAATTCTTCCATAATAAATCGTCCCTCCATTACTTATTGTGAATTTCAAAAATACTAGTTAGTATTCTATCTGCATCTTCATATCCTAAAATGTTCAACCATTTTAAATCGTAAAATTGATCAATCTTTCTAAGTTTTATATCAGAAGTTTGTGAGGAAGAAAGACTTTGCAGTAAAAAAGATAATTGACCTGATAGAATTAAAGCTCTTTGATATGCCTTTTCACCTAAAGCGACAGCCAGACGCTTAGGATTTACGATTATACATAACATTTCTTGCATTGAATCATAGTAAGCTTGCTCTGGTTGTAATTCTATAATATCTGATGGATCATAGCTATAAATCTTTAAAAAAGCATTCTCATTTAATAAATAACGATAAATATAGCCATCTTTTAAAAGAAGAATGTCACATGCAAGCAACATTTCTTTAGAATTTTCAAAATTTTTATTCAATGAATCAAACACTAATCCCGAAGCAACCTGATCTGTTTTTTTCAAAATCGTCTCTTCTTCACTTAAAATATCCTTCTGTAGACTATAAACTGTAGAATGATACCAAGCTACGACTTCCGATAAATTATTAGATAATTCTCCTAGTGAGTCACAATCATATGGTGATGTTCGGGAAATGAGAATTTGTTTTTCAAAAAGATACGATTTGCCCAAACGTAGAATATAATCTGTTTCATTATCTTTCTTAAAATCGAAAGAATCTGAATATGGTATCAAAGTTTCTTCCAAATTTAATTTGCTATCTTTATTTTCCATAAGTTACTCCTTAAAGAAAGTCATGAACTTTTTTATTTTCACTTCTACATCCTAAGCAATATGGTTCAGGTAGGATATCTACAATATCATATCTCAAGCTTTCCAAATCAAATATAAAAGCTCTATTTTTTGTTTTTAGCCTTCCGCTAATAAGAAAATCTAACGTAAGATGAGTTGAGAAGAAGAGTGCTTGTCCTAACAGAAAGTTAGGGAAGTTCAATTGATCTATCTTTTTAGCATTTTTGTATGCTAAGTAACTGTCTTTATAAAATAAAGCTGATTCCAACTGGATTTCCATCTCGTTATAACAAACTGTTTCTTGATTAATAAAAATAGGTGAAATAAAAGTAGTATTGCCATCAATAAAATTTATCATAAAGGGGATGTTTTTTTCTAATAATACTGAATTTATCCTATGAAAAGTCATTGAATCGTAGTGTCCCCAAACTGAGATAATAAAGTCTAGCCCCTTCAGTCCTTTTTCAAAGTTTTCTATAGTTAAAATTGTTGTACTTACACTTGTATCTTTAAAATTATCCTTTAATTGGTTTGCAATTGAGCTACTTGAGGCTAAGATACCTATCTTTTTATTTTCAATACTAAAATTTTCTTTTCCTGAATTAAGCAAACTATAATACTTCTCAGTATTTGATAAATATTCTTCAATTAATATTGATTCTTCAATCAGAAAATTTTTAAGATCACTAGAACAGTCTAATTGAGACAAGTTAATAGCATGCTCAGTAGCGACTTTATCTAAAAAATGAATATCTTTTTCTGATAAATCATCACCTTCTAATACAAAGGATTTCGAACTAATGATTCCCTGTTTAACCAAATATTTCTTCAGGCCTACTTTTCTAATTGTTACGTAAGGGTTGATTACATAATTAATACTTTCCATATTCTAATCCTCTTTACCTTGATTATTGATATATTCTAAAAAATAAGGGGGATTTTAGACATAAATCCCCCTCCTTTTTCACTATGCGGTACACCAGCACCAGCAACACCAACCATCGCCTAAAGCAGCTACGGCATCTTTTTTAAAAACAGATTCTGCTCTATTTAGCTTTTTCATATCGCTAAGCTCCTTTCTTTAATTTCAAAGTAATTTTATCACATTATGATTCTTTTATCAACGCTTACATTTTTATTTGAATCAATAAAAAAAAAGCAAAAAGTCACTTCCTGTTCTATAAGTTTGAATATTTTTAAATTTTGACATTAGAACTGTTGTCTCAATCCTAATACCTTTTCTTTTTGATAGAGTTGGTGGGTTGAGAATAGTTTATAAATGGTTCTGAGGATTTTATAGGCACAAGCAATAACAGATTCCATCTCGCTTTCTCTTTGGGAAATTTAGTTCTAAAGAGATGAAAAAGCTGGGTCTTTCGAGTGTACCGCAATTAATCCAGATAGGGGCAATACCTGTTTGATATAGCGATTTCCTTGCGTGATATGCGAGGATTTTTAATGCCTGCACTTTCATATGAACCAGTGCAAAGTCCACACCAGGAAGACATGTGGTCATCGATCTCAAACATATCACAAGTTGGTTTAATCTCGGCTAAAACAGTAGCACATAGTTTTTACTCAGACTAGGGAATGTCCCTATAAAATATAACGTTTTATAAATCGAGGGCGTCCCAATAAAACCATATCACTTCTGGCGAACTTATCCTTATATCTATAAACAGTTAAAAAGCCTTGGAAACTGCTTATTCCAAGGCTTTCTTTGTATTTTATTGTATCAATTACCTTATTCCGATTTCTGTTGCTACTAACTTTATCATTATTACACTCCTAAAGAATCGTATAAGCCTATTTTATCAAAAAACACTCTAATTTTCTTGTGAATACAGCATTCTTTTAAAACTTTTACATCTAACACTCCTATTGACCTAAAAACCCCAACTGTTAGCAGCTGGGATTCATTCTATTCTCTTTGTAAAGGCTAGTTCACAAGGTTTTCAGCCTCTTTTAATTTGACCGAAACGATGCGGGAAATGCCTGATTCTTGCATGGTAACGCCGTAAATGCTATCTGCGGCAGCCATGGTTCCCTTACGGTGGGTTACCACGATGAATTGGC
>DVFV01000066.1 GCA_018713045.1 Candidatus Coprosoma intestinipullorum
CTTGATTTTTATAATAGTTTAAAATAAAGTTGCCAACAAAGTTAACCTTTGTTGGTTATAGATTTTGGCAAATTTTCACCTATACGGTTGCATTTAAACTTTCAAAGTTGCATTTACTTTTTCATTTGAGCAAAAGGAAACATAAATTTCCTTTTACCTATTGCCATAATATGATGTAAAATAAGTGCCCTTCCTTGGTATATTTGACACAAGTATTCTCGGATCGATTCTTCCACTATTAGTAGTATGAAGTCCGTTAAACAAGTTCAAATGGACATGTGTTCCACCAGCACAGCTATCCTCACTTGGAAGTCCACCCATAGAGCCAAGTCTAGTATCAGGATAAACTGTTTGACCAACACTTACATTAACGCTCGTCATATGCCAGTAAGAAGTTGTATAACCTTTTCCTATATTATGATATACATAGACAATATGATTACCACAAGCTTTTGGACTCTTAGGATAAGTAATATTTACAACCTTTCCTGAGGCCACTGGATAAACTGAATCTCCATGAACACTGTTTGAAAAATCAATTCCCGTGTGGAACGAATTATCATATGAACGGTAACCATAATCACTAGTTACCCGCCCTTTTTTTATCGGCATATAAGTACCATTAGCTCCAGGAGTTCCTGACGTATCTACACTTCCTCCTCCTGAACCACTTGGAGTTGACTGAGCTAACTTTCTTTGACAAGAAGTCATCGTATCACCACTAGAACATCCTAAGCCTTCAAGATTTTTAATCAAACTATTTAGTGTCTCATATTCGTCGTCTTTACTCATCATACCTTCTTGAAGTTCTTCAATCTCTCCATTAAGTTTAGCCTCTAACTGACTAAGCTCATTTTCTTTCTTTGAAAGCTCAGTATTTTTATTATTAAGCTCTTCTCTCTTTTCATCAAGTTCCTTAACATCTGATTCATATTCTTTAACAAGTTGTTCGTTATAATCTCCAAGTTGTTCAGCAACTGATATTCGATAAATAAAATCAGTAAAAGAAGTAGCACCAAAAATATATTCTAAATAATTATTTTCACCATCAGTTACCTGAACAAAACTCATTATATCCTTCATTTGTTCATCTTTTTTATCAATATCTTTTTGTAGCTCAACTATTTTATCAGAAGTCTCTGTAACCTCTTTTTGAATTTGACTAATTTGAGCCTCTACTTCTTGCTTTTGCTTAGTAGTCTCATTTCTTTCTTGCTCAGTCATCTCTTTTTGTTCTTTAGCCGCGTTATACGCATCACGGTTTGCCTTAGCCTCAGCTTTCAGCTGTCCAAGAGTTTTTTCTTTAGCCTGTGATTGCATTGGAACAGCCATTGAAATAGTTACCAAAATAGTAACTCCTAAAATCAAAACTTTTTTCACTAAATAACCCTCCTTATCCATTTAATACTTTTACTGCCTTTTTATAATCCGGCATATAATAACTCACTGTCTTCCAGAAATCTTTCGAATGATCAAAATGTACAAAATGTGAAAGTTCATGAATAATCACATAATCAATTTCTTTAATATCATATTTAATAAGTTTAGAATTAAGCGTCACTGAATCATCACGCTTATTACAAACACCCCATCTAGTCTTCATACTGCGAATCTTTAACTTTGGAAACGGAATATCTTCGTCAAATAAATCATAATTATATTCAAGTCTCTCAGTAAAAACTCGAAGCATCTCTTTCTTAAGCCACTTTTCAAGTTGTTTTTCATCCTTCGCATAAATCTTCAAACCATCGATTTCTACTTTACTAAATGGTACCCATATTATATCATATTTTTTACCTAAATAATAGAAATCAGCTTCTTTTTCTGCTCGAAGTTTCAATTTTCGTAAAACCCTGCGCAAATAATCTCTTTCACTATCGAGTAACCCTTTAATATAATGCTTTGTCGCTAAATAATTAGTTGAAACATTAATAGTTAAATCTTCCTTAACCTTTATATACGTATTTTTATTGTTCTTCTTAGTCACTATTACTTTATAAGTTTCACCATCTAATTTATAATCAAATTCAAGTTGCATACTATCACCATCTACAATTTTATCACAAATAATTTATAAAAAAAAGAAAACATCTTCATTTAAAATGTTTTCACTTATTAAATCTAAATATTTAAAAAGCTAATTCTTTAAGCAACCAATAGGAACAACATAAATCTCATCACTTCGCTTATAAGCATAATCACCAGTTGCCGTTACAACCATTAAAAACGATGGATTTTTCATTTTACTAGTATCCAGCTTATTTTTAAGCTTTATTAAATTATCAGCACCTTCTTCTACTAACTTATCTCCACCCAATTTAATTTCGACAAGTCCATAAGAACCATTACGTAAATGAATAACTGCATCACATTCTAATGAAGAAGAATCCCTATAATGGTATAAATTGCCATTAATACTTTCAGCATATACTCTTAAATCTCTCACACAAAGATTTTCAAATATAAATCCAAACGTATTCAAATCATTAATTAAATCATTAGGTCCAAGTCCTAAAGCTGCCGTTGCAATTGAAGGATCAATAAAATATCTAGTATCAGAAGTTCTTATTGCTGTTTTACTTCTCAAGTTCGGATTCCAAGCAGGTACTTCATCAATTACAAATATTTTCTTTAATGCATTAATATAAGAAAACACAGTATCAGTATCTAAAGAAAAAGAATCGTTATTAATCATGTCCTCTTTTAAAGTCTCATTTGAAACCTGACTTCCAACATTTCTTGCATAACTTCTCATTAAATTTTTAACCCTAGTAGGTTCCCTACTTACTCCATCAACTTTAGAAATATCAGAATTAACTACCGCATCATAATAATCAAAAGCCTGATCTAAAGCTATTTCCTTTTCCATAGAAATACTCCTTGGCCATCCGCCTCTACAACACACATAAGCAATATTATCTAAAGATAAATTGTTTGTCCCACTAACATCTTTAGAATCAAACAAATCTTTCAAACTTACTGTTCCAGTTGACTCTAATGATTCAAATAAAGTCATCGGTCTCATTAATAAGAAAGAAAATCTACCTGTGCCAGTATGTGTTATCAAGTTTTTATCTGCCGGTACTGCTGAACCTGTCAAAATAAACTGACCCTCATCTTTTCTATGATCAACCTCAAACCTAACCGCATCCCATAATTTTGGAGCAATTTGCCATTCGTCGATAAGCCTTGGTATTTCTCCTTTTAATAATATACCTGGATTAATATCTGCCAAAGTTAAATTTTGTCCCATACTCTCCGGATTTGCCATATATAATACGCTTTTTGCAACTTGTTCAGCAGTTGTCGTTTTACCACACCATTTAGGGCCTTCAATTAAAACTGCACCTTTGCCTTTAAGTTTTCTTTGTAACATTTCATCAGCAATTCTCTTTTTATAATCATTCATTAAATCACCTTCTTAAATAAAATTATATCATTTTAATTATTAACTTTCAATTATTTTTCGGTAATTTATGATTTTTTTGTTCGGTAATTTGTGAGTATTTTGTTCGGCAATTTGTGACATTATTATTTTTCAAAAAAAAGTTACATCTAAATTACTAGGTCCCTCTATACATTTTCCATCAATATCAAACTTTGATCCATGACAAGGACATTCCCAAATCTCCTCTACTTTATTAAAAATAAGTTCGCATTTTAAATGAGGGCAGTTCTTACAAACCTTATGTTTAACCCCATCTTTATCTATATAAACCAAAAATTTTTTATTATCTATCTTTTCTAAAGAAACATCACTAGAATCACTCAATTTACTTTTCACAAGCGCTTTCGCACTAACACCTAAAAACAAAGGAAACTTCAAATAATTCTTAAAACTAGTAAATCTTTTAGGATTAAATAAATTCGCATACTCGTTTTTTCCATGACAAATCAAATCACTTATAATCTTACCAGCTAAAAAACCATTAGTCATTCCCCAAGTATTATAACCTGTACCGATATAGATATTATCTAAAACTCTTCCAATGTATGGCATATAATCGATAGTCATGATATCTTTATTTGACCAAACATAATCCGCTTCACTATTTCTCTTTATCAAATTATCGAAATTCATAGAAATATCCAAATTCATACTAGTATCGCTTACTTCATCTAAAAAAATATAATAATCCTTATAATATCTATAAGACCGGCTATCTTTATCGATTGAAATTCCGCATTTCTTTTCGTTATCAAAAACCCTTTTAGCCCCCAAATACGACTTTTCAAGATAAGAGTGAACTGGCAAAAATAAAAGTTTAACCAGTGAAGGATAATGAGTTGCCAAAACACAATTTTTAAATTTTATTTTATACTTACCGGTATAAGCAATAAATCTATCTGTGTCAACCTTTATAATTCCTGTATTTTCATAAATCTTAACATTAGATTTCAAACAAATTTCTTTCAAAGAAATTAAAAACTTAAATGGATTAAAAACCGCACTTAAAGCTTTTAAAGT
>DVFV01000067.1 GCA_018713045.1 Candidatus Coprosoma intestinipullorum
TATGCCGAATATATTAATCAGTCATAAAGTTTAACACAGCCTTTTAAAAAAAAGGAAATTTAAGGTTTACACTCTATATATATTTATAGAGGTGATAATTTATGGAAATAAAACCTTTTAATAAGGATATAAGTGGTTTTAAAAACGAGGATGAGTTTATGCGGTATTTAAATGGAAGACGGGTTTGTGATTTGAGCCTTCTTTTCGATGATTTGTTTTTTTATCTTTTTGGAGAGGTTAACCCGGATTCGGTTATTTCTTGCCGGATAAATTTCAATAAGCAGAAATCAGATATTTTTGTGAAAATCGGAGGTACAGAAAAAGGAATTAGTATTAAAAAGGGAATTAAAAATTCGGTGCATATCGAGAAGCTAGACAGGTTTATTTCTTTTCTTAGAAGTATTGGATTTGGGGATCCGGTTATTCAAGAGGTTTGTCTTTTTCATTATGGTGATGGGACTATAGATGGCAGCGGGTCTAAAAGAGTTAGTTCTTTAGAGTACAAGGATATACATCAAGATAAGTTAGATATGATTAATTTTTATTTTAATCAGGATGATGTGATAAGAGAGGCAGCACGACGGTTTGTTTTACTGGGCAATAATTCAAAGGATGAGATAGATGCGCTTATATATGGGACTGTTGATGATTTTATTTGGATTACACCTTCGGAGATTACGGAGGCGATTATGCATAACAGAGATATCGAAAGAACCGGTTTGGGTTTTGGTTCGCTTTTTTATCAACCACTTAATAGGTGTCTTAATTATAATAGTAAATACGAAAGTTACCGGGATTATATTCAGATAAAGTGGTATCACTTATCTGACGATATTATTTGGGCGATGAACGAGAGGTTTAAACGAAAGCACAGGCTTGGCTAGTTTGGTTTTTTATTAATTTTTTTAAATTTTGCTCAAATGAAAAAGTAAATGCAACTTTGAAAGTTTAAATGCAACTTTAATTATTTTTAGGGTTGCATTAAGTTTTACATTTCATATTTTTTAAATTTTTAAAATTTGGAGGGCTGGGGTGCTTGACATAAGTTAAATTTATCAGTATAATTTATATTGTCTACTGATGCAGGTGTAGTTCAATGGTAGAACCCCAGCCTTCCAAGCTGACTACGGGAGTTCGATTCTCCTCACCTGCTCCATTATGAAACTAACTTACAGGATACATAGTTCTGTAAGTTTTATTTTACAAAAAAATCGAACTCCCGTAGAGCTTGGAAAGCCATTTTAAATTTCAAATAACTTTTTTAATTTTTATTTGAAATTTAAGTTAAAAAATGATATTATTGTTTCCTGTGAAATTTATTTTATCAGAGGCGATTAAATATGAAAGTTTTTAAAGACGAAAAAATTTGGGTCCAAGCGAAAGATTTGGTTTTGCTTTTTAATACGGATAATGCAATTCCTTTTTCAGTTTGGGGAATTACTCTTAGTAATAGATTTTGGGCGAAAAAAGGTCATGACTTTGATTTTATAGAATTTGATTCAAAATTAATTGATTATTTTGACAAACTATCATGGATTATCGACTTTGATAAGGTTATGAAGTTTGACAATGAAGATATAGAAAAAGAAATAAATAAGCATAGTAAGTTAATAAAGAAAATTGATAAGGTTTTGGATAGAAGTTTATATGACAAAGAGAATAATATAATATTTGATTTAAAAGCTATTCTCTATTTAAAGAATAATAATAGATTTGTTATTAGTGATTTAGAGTCTTATGATAAGAATGATGTTTTAAGTAAAAGGTTATATTATTTTAGTAAAAGATAATTTATATTGTAATAGGAAAAATTATGTGCTATAATTTTTGATACCAAGTCTCCTTTTTAAGGAGCTTTGTTATCTGTTAGAAAGGAATGCTTATGAAAATACTAGACAGAGAGTTAGGCAGTGTGAATGTTCAAATTAAAGATTTATATTTTTTAGGTAATTGTTCTGACTATCAAAGAGAAGTTTATCAACTTCTTGATCGAAACAATTATAAGGTAGCCATTCTTAAGGCAGATGATATTTATTATCTAAAATTTTCGAGTGTGCTAGATATCGACTTAATTATGAGTAATGATTATATTGTCGATTTTGATGACATTCAAGAAATGTCACTAGCTGATTTACACAAAAAGATTCACTATATAGAAAAGAAGATGGATAATTTATGCAAAAATTATTTTAGAATGTGTAGTAAAAATTTGATTATGCCAGTTTCTAATTTTGAATCTTTAAAGAAAGATACTGATAACAGTCTTGCTTTAATGAATAATATGCTTAATGATTATAATACTGCCTACAGTAAGATGAGTTCAAATGTAATGGTTAAAAGGTGAAAATAGAAATGAAAATTTTAAAAAATGGTTCTTTATATGTTCAAAACACAGATTTACGTTATATACGTTTTTTGGAAGGTAATAATGTAAATATCAGAAATTTAAGTTCATACTATAATAATGACTCGAAAATGGTGTCAGACTTTCTACTTGTAAAAGGTGAAGATAAAAACGTGATTACTTCATTAGATTATATAATTGATTTTAATGATTGTATAACTTTATCTAATGAGGAGATTGATAAAGAGATAGGTTCATATTATGATGATATTGAACGTGTCACTAATACTAATAATTATGACAATTTAAATGAATCCGATTTAGAAATTATTAAATATAGTTTTATTATTAAGCAACTTAAAGATATCAAGTCTGTCAAAAAAGGAAAAAGTAAAATTATTTTCCCAGATTTTATACAAGACAGTTTGGCTAAAGTGCCTGAATCAAGAATAAAAAAATTAATTAAAAGTTTACCGCGTATAAGGTAATCTTTTTTTAATATAATTTAATATGAATGTAAATGATTATGTTAATTATTATAAAAATATAAGTTTTGATGATTATAAGTGGAATGACGTAGATAATTTAGTTTGTGCGGCGTTTGCTTATCTTCCACTTGGGCGAAGGGAAATCGACGGGTTATTTTTACCTAATAAGGTTCTTAAAAAAAGCAATCATCCTGCGGCTGGTCTTTTATTTGAGGTGTTAGATAGTATAAGGTATAAGGGTTTAGAACTTTGGGATTATGTAAATATTGTCAATGACGAGACTCAGTTTGGTGCAATAACTATAAGGTTAAATGATATTTGTTATGTAGCATTTAGGGGAACTGATAATTCAATTATTGGATGGAAGGAAGATTTTGAACTTGGTTATGATTATCCGGTTCCTGCCCAGAGGCTTGCTAGGGATTATTTAGCTGACCATATAAAGGAAGATGATAAGGTAATATATGTCGGTGGTCACAGTAAGGGCGGAAATTTAGCAATGGCAAGTGTTTTAGAGGCTGACGATGATATTTTTAAAAGGATCAGATTTGTTTACAATAATGATGGTCCGGGGCTTTTAGAAAATGTTTTTAATTCAAACGAATTTTTAAGAATCGAAAAAAAGCTAAAAATGTTTTTGCCAGAAGAAAGTGTGGTTGGTATTTTACTTAACAACACAAACAGATATCAGGTTGTCAAATCGAGAGAAAATGGCTTTAAACAACACGATTTGTTTTCTTGGCTTTGTTTTGGTGGGGTTTTAGTTAATGGCAAGTTATCTGTTTTGAGTGTTAAGGCGAAAAAAATATTCGATAACTGGCTTGAAAAACAGGATTTGGAAAAGAGAAAGAGGCTTGTTGAAGGTTTCTTTGGTCTTTTAAAATTAACAGGAGCGAAAAACTTTAACGAGTTAAAACTGTCTAATATTAATAAGTTACTTTCAAAGATAAGTATCGATGATTTAGGAAAAAAGGTTTTAAAGGATGCGATAAGTATTTTTATAAAATAGTCTTCCCTACTTTTGATTTTAGATGATTAGTGATATAATTTTAGTGTGCATGTGTAGTTTAGTGGTAGAACATGGGCTTCCCAAGCCTAAGATGCGGGTCCGATTCCCGTCACGTGCTCCAATATTGAATATTTAATTGAACTTTTAATAGAGAATCAATCAGAAATGATTGATTTTTCAATTTTATTATAAATCAATCTAGAAAATAGATTGGTATTTATGATTAACATAATCAAATAAGAAATTAGATGTGCTTTTTGGAATATTAATTCAATAATATTAATGGTGGTATAAGAAAGATTGGCAAAACTAATTTAGGTTATGTTGAGTATACAAAATTATTATTAATAACACCAAATTTCTCACAATTAATTATTCTAATGAAATCTATACTAACAATTTGAATAAAAAATTAAATTATCAAAACTAGAAGGCTATTTTAGTAAATGAAGATTGTAATGATTTTATAAATAAGTTTACATAAAAAGACGTTTGAATTTAATCAACGTCTTTTTCGTTTAACATTTCTAAGTATTTAGATAGTTTTTCTAACATAACATCTACTGGATTATATTCTTTTAAGGTTAAAAGATTTTCTAAAATGTTAGTAGAAAAACCACTGACTATTGCGACATCATTATCGAACTTAGTAACTGGGAGACCTCTAACGTTTCCAGCAACATTCCAAAAGATAATTTTTGGAAGTTTGTACCCTACTCTTTTAAAAGCTTTCTTCCAACCTTCAAAGTTTGTGCCTTCTTCAGTATAAGTTCCTTCATCAAATTCCATATCGGAAATGATTAGAATATGACTTGGGAGATCAGTTTGGTTTAAACCGTTTTCTTCAGCAGTGGTTAATAGTAGTTCAAAGGCTTTATCGATATCGGTATTGGCAATTATGGAAGGAATATTATTTATTTTTTCTCTAATTGTTTTACCTTTTACTTCGCACAGATATGGCTGTGAAGAAAAGGTTAAGAAATGATTTTTAAAGATTCCAGTATTTCTTTCGGCAGTATATAGGGCAAGACCGATAGAAGTTGCATAAGGAATAGCATTATAGGCAAACATGGAACCTGAAGTGTCGGCCATTACAAGAACGTTAGTATCACATCCTTGTAAGATATCTTTTTGATTTTGCCACATAAGATCATATAATTCGTCATCACCATTATTAGTGATGATTTTTTTTATGATTTCATAGGCAAACAAGCCTTCAGTATTTATTTTACTTTCACCTTTCTTAAGAATTTCTTTATACTGTTCATACTTTTGAGGCATTCTCTTTTGAAAAGCATTTGTATATTTCATCATGGCTTTGGTTGGAACTTTACTGAAATCAATATTGTCATATGTTTTTTCAGTTAGATTTTTTTCGATGATGTTTAATTTTTTTCTTAGACTCGATAACATAAGACGATATTCTTTTTCAGTCTTATTTAACTTTTTCATGATTATCTTAGCTATTTTATTATTTTCATTATGGCTCCGGTGAGATGGTAACCATTTAGCAAGTAGTGTTGGATATTCGCTTTTAAGGTCTTCTTTTAATTGTTTATCTATTAAAGTAATGACATCATCTTCTATTTTAGTGTTTATTCCTTCTAAGATATAATCATATCTTCCAAGTTCACTTATAAATGGTAATATTTTTAGAGCTAAAGATGGATAGTTATCACATAGGTATTTAAATATAACTTTAAAGATTCTTCTTTCGCCTTTACCGTTTCTAATATCTAAAATATATAGTAAATTAGAAAGTGCAAGAGTTTCATCCTCGATTAAAGCATTATCAAATAATCTGAGAATCTCTTCGTCAGACATATATCTAGATAGTTTAGTAAAAACATCTAAATTACTATTATAGCTTTCAGCATAATATTTTGAACCTTTAGTATTGGTTACTAGATTTTTCTTTTTTAATTCATCTATTAAAGTCATATAGCACCTCCTAATTAACAAAAAAACAAGCCACAGCGTGGTACCACTTTTATATGGTTACTAATCATATTATTATCCGAGCAAATCATTGATATGCTGTATGTGGCTTTAACAAAGAAGTTCTTTGTTAATTAAATTATATATGTTTTTAGATTTAAAAAGGTCGCTTTTTAGGCGACAAAAAAAGCACTCATAGAATAGTGCCGCAAAAAGTGTATAGATAGTCATTTACTTTTGATAGGTCGTAAATTTTATTTTCTAGACACCAAGATATAACTCTATCAAATTTACTTTCACTTAGACTATACCCTGCTGAATTTAATAGTTTATTAAAATCATTTGGGTTTAGCTTTAAAGCTAGGCATAATTTGATGATGACGTTTTTTCTTGGGATGTAATTTTCACTACATCTGATTTTAGAAAATAATTTTCTATCTATATCAGCTTTTTTGTAAATCATAGAGTCTTTGAAGCCACTTTTGTCGATGAACGAAAATAGTGTTTCACTAAAACTCCGAGATTTGTGACAATTTAAATATTCGTTTAGATTCATATTATGACCTCCTATTATCAAAAAAATAATCTTTCTGATTTCAATCCACACAATTTCAGTCATAGCTCTGAATTTCAAATATTTAAATTGTAAATTCATTATATAATGAAAAAGAATAAATTACAAGTGTTTAGTAATTTATTCTTTTTTTAATTTTATATTCATTATTTACTATATTATTTAATGTTTTTGTTTTTGATATAATCTCCAGTAAATTCATTTTCTAATATATCCATATGCATCAGGTCGTAATATTTTCCATTTAAAAACACGTTTTCTCGACTACGTCCTGTATCTTTAAAACCACATTTTAAATAACATTTGTGAGCTCTTTCATTTACTGATAAAAGGTCTAATCTGATACTGTGAAGGTTTAAGTATTTGAACCCGTATTCAAGTATTAAGTTGATCGCTTCTGTGCCGTAACCATGGCTTCGATATTCATCTTCACCAATAAATATTCCGAGGACTGCACTTCTATCAATCCAGTTAAAACTATCTAAACTGACTGTGCCAATTAATTTATCTCCATTTAAGCTAATTATATCAAGATTTACATCTTCTTTATTTTGAGCTAGGTTTTCTAGGTATTCTTTTTCGCTTGTGTATGTCGTAATTTTACTTGTACTTCCGATATAGTCGGTTACTTCTGAATCGTTTATCCATTTAGTGTATTTTTCTATATCTTCATCGAATACACTTTTAGGAGATAAATAGATTCTATCTCCAAGTATTTTTTTAAAATATTTCATATTGTATTCCTCCTTTTTCTATTCAAAATCGTTATATGAATACATTTGCTTCACTTCCTCATTAGTATTATAACATATTATAAAGATGATTTAGAAATCATTATAAAAAGAACCTTTTAAATGGTTCTTATAAAAATTTCTTTAATTTTTCGACGGCATCTTCCTGCATGTCAACGTATTCTTTAGCTATTTTTTCAACTTCAGGGTCTGTCTGTTTATGGTTTAAAAGTTTTCTTCCTTCGATTATACCCATATTAGTTCCTTGAAGGAGAAGTTCAGCTATTTTGGATGTACTTTCATCGGTAAATGTTTTCATTTCAATTCCATACCAGGTCATGACTTTATTCATCGCACTTGTTTCATGCGGCTTTCCTTCATTATATTCTGGGTATAATTTTTTTATTTTATCCGATATTTCTTTATATTTGCTGTACTGTCTATTTAGTTCTTCTTTTAAGTCATCATCTTTAACTTTATCTAAGATAAAATGAATGGCGTCCTTTCCCATGCAGGCACCTTTGTTAAGTTCATCTAAAACGTTTATTTCGTTTTTGTCTTCCATATTATCCCTCCAATGATATTATGGATGTTTTAGATTTTTTTATACAAAAAGAGTCTCTTGGACTCTTATTTAAGATATGTTTTAAAGAATGATACGATTTTATCAAATGGAATAATGTCAGTTCTATCATAGAGGTCTGTATGAACTGCACCTTTGATTAACATTAATTCTTTATTGTCATCTTTTAATTTTTTGGAGGCATCTTTACTGAAGTAGCAATAGTGAGTTTTATCACCATGAATCTTTAAAGTGGCACTTCTGCTTTTATTTCTATAAACAAGGACTGACATATTCATAAGCAATAGTGATGAGGTTATGTTCCATATGGCAAAAGTATCATGTCTTTTAAAACTTCTGAGAAATTTTTAGAGGATTTAATTGATAGTTTTTTATAAAAGAAGAATATAAAAACTGATATTTTTTTATTTTAGAGAGTCTGTCCATGATTTTATATCAGAGTCCGATGGATTAGAACTAAAGCGATGACCTTCTTCCCAGTTTCCAGTTCCAGCTTCTTCGGCAAGTTCTTCATCACTTTGTCCAATACTAGATGAAGCTGAGGTGCAGAATGGAATAACTGTTTTACCGGTAAAGTTATTGGCTTTGACAAAGCTATTGATTGGCCAAGCAGAGTTTCCCCACCAAATTGGGTAACCGATTAAAACGGTATCATAATCAGACCAATTGGGTACTTCTGTCGTTTCAAGTTCAACATCTCTTAATGATTCGTCTTCGTATTCTCTTGATACTCTGGAGTTATCGTTGTTATAGTCTAAATCTTCTTCGGTATATGGATTTGCCGGAGTGATTTCAAAGATGTCGGCATTTAAGTTGTCTGCAATTTTTTCAGCCACTTCTTTGGTGTGTCCTTGAGCGGAGAAGTAAACGACTAAGACATTGCTTCCAACGTTTGTTGTGCTTTCACTACTCTCTTCTTTTTGAGTTGTTTCGTTAGTTTGATTATTTTCCTCATTTTTTTGATTGTTGTTTATAAGAAAATAAGCAACTACTCCAATAACAATAATTAAAACAACTATTAAAATCCCTATAATGGTATTTTTATTCATATGCATCTTCCTTTCTCATTATAGATTCATTATAATGGATGGGGCTAACACCATGTCAAGAATTATTTTATTATTAAATTTTTTTTACCATATTTTTCGATAGCTTTGATAACGTCATCTTTTTTAGAGATATCAAAGTAGAAATATACCGGGGTATCGGTTAAAACTGTTATGGTGTATTTGCCGATAACTATGCCTTTGATTTTATTCCAACTAAAGATCATTTTTATTCCATAATATGATTTATCTGTAATGCCGTTTTCATCGATTATAATGGTATTTTTAAATTGTAATTTTTTACGGAAATTATATGTTTCAATGATGATAGATACTACATATATTAGATAGATAATGGCAATAAGATATGTTAGGCAAGGAAGGAAAAATAGACGCCAATTAAAGCGGCAAAAGAGTGCAAAAACAATGCTTAAAATAAATAGTAAAATAATAATTAATAATGATCCTTTGGTATAAGATAAGGTTTTGGGATTTTTATTTTTTAAAACGCTTTTTTTATGCAGGGCAATTCCTCTTGCTTCATCAAAACGAGAAAAAAATTTTTTTGATATATCTGTTTCTATTTTCATAAAGATTTACCTCATTTCTATTTTGTATATTCTATCATAAATATATACCTTGGAGCTATCTTCATGTCAATAATATTTTAGAAAAAAGTACCTAGTTTACAGGTACTTTATTTATCAAGAAATTCTAGGCAATAGTGATAGAATTTTTCATGACTTTGGTTAAAAATTCCTTGGTTTATCATATTTTGAATTTCTTTTCTAGATGCCCATTTGACTGTTTCAACTTCTTCTTTTTGGATTTTTATATCGTTTATATTTATATCTTTTTTAAGATAATACAGGTCAACAAAGTCGTCTTCAGTTTGAATTATTTTAAATAAAGTAAGTTCGTTTTGTTTAACGGTTAAGCCTAGTTCTTCTTTTATTTCAGTGACAATTCCTTCTAAGCTACTTTCACCACTTTTAGGATGGCCTCCAGTAGTCGCCCATTTTCCATCTTTTTCTGGAACTCTTTTTTGAAGAAGAAATTCTCCTTTAGAATTCTCGATGAAGACTACTACAGTAATATAGTATTTTCCTTTGGGTACTTTTTTTCCTTTTTGAATAACTTCCCCAGTTAAAATTCTTTTTGAATTATATAAATCTCTTAATTCCATAATATATTTTCCTTTCTCTTTTACTATTTATATTATTTTTACGTTGAATATTTTTTGACTTAAAGTTAAAAATGTGTTAGAATGTATATAGATGAAGGAAACTTCATATAATAAAAAGGAATGTTCAATTTCCGAAGATTGAACGCAACCGTTATTTTTGGGAAGCGTCTAATTCATCGATGATGAGTTAGACGCTTTTTCTATTTAAATAGTAGTATAAATACTAAAGCTGCACTTCTAGTTTTAATTAAAAGTACAGTTTTTGTTTAGAAAAATCTTTATTTATTTTTTTCCAGTTTTAAATCCACTCATACCTTTCTTTGATTATTTTTTCTCTTCCTTGAGTGGTCGGAGTATGATATACTTTACCTTCTAATTCGTTCGACATGCACTGTGCATGGTTATACCTTATTCTAAATCTATTTTTTCCACAATCCTAGTCTCTTTAAAATTTTTTTGATATTCTTTTTTAAAAATATGATATTTTTTTTATAAATAAAATGTATTTTTATATTTAAATTTGGATTTATATATATATTGTAGTGTTTAGCATTTTCTATACTAAAATGCCTTTTTAATATACTATTACCTCGTGAAAAATCAAATATTGAGTATGATTGATTCTTTAAATAATTTAATAAATGATATATTACTAATTTCCCAGGTTGATATTTTCTATATTGTTTGTCATATGCCATGTGATATGCCATAAATGTCTGATTAGGTACAATTAACCCAAACATATGTGCAATAGGTAGTCCATTATAATATAGAATACAAAGCATTCCATATTTAGTTTGCGATATTTTTCTGAATAAATTTTTACTCTTATCATCTATAAATAATGCTTTTCTTAATTTGGGCTTATT
>DVFV01000068.1 GCA_018713045.1 Candidatus Coprosoma intestinipullorum
CCAAAAAACACGATATTGAAGTCGAAGATCATTTTACAGTCGGTCATATTATAAATGAATTCTTCGATAAATATGTTGAAGCAACACTTATCGAACCAACCTTTGTTTATGGTCATCCAATTGAAATAAGCCCGCTTGCTAAAAAGAGTAAAGACCCAAGATTCACCGAAAGATTTGAGCTTTATATTGCTGGTATGGAATGTGCCAATGCCTTTACTGAATTAAATGATCCAATCGATCAATACGAAAGATTTGAAAACCAATTAAAACAAAGAGAACTTGGCGATGAAGAAGCCAACGAGATGGACATCGACTTTGTTGAAGCTCTAGAATATGGCATGCCACCAGCCGGTGGAATGGGAATTGGAATCGACCGTCTAGTTATGATAATGACAGGAGCCGAAACCATTAGAGAAGTTATTCTTTTCCCGCATATGAAAAACAAGAAAGAAAGCAAATAAGCTCAGAGTGTTGACAAACTACCCATTTTAAAAAACTAATATTTTAGTTGCTTTAAAATGGTAGAAAAATGTCAAAATATGAGCAATTTTGGATAGGAATTCCCTAAAATTGCTCTTTTTTTATACTTTTGTGGGGAATATAAAAGGCTGTATGACAAAGCCGGTTTAAAAAACCGACTTTGTCAACAGCCTGAGCAAATAAGCTTTCTTTTTGTCATTTAAAAAAATATTCAAAATATAATTTCCTTTTAGATAAAAATATATTATAATTAATAATAGGTGAGAAATATGAAAAAAGGATTTACATTAATCGAATTACTAGCTGTAATAATTATTTTAGGAATAATTGCTCTAATCACGACGCCAATTATTCAAAATGCTATCAATTCATCGTCAGAAGAAGCTTTTGAAAACAGTGTTAATGCTCTAGTCAATTTAGTCGACATGGACTATAACGAAAATGCCAGAATAGGCACCCAAACATATGAATTTTCCGAAAATTCATTAGTTTATCAAGGTAAAAATGGTGATTCCGATATGGAACTTGATTATAATGGCGAAATAAACGGTGGAACAGGAACCATCACTAATAACAAAGGCAAAATTAGTGGTAATGTTGAAAATGACGATTATAAAGCATCTATCAGTAACAGTAAAGTAACCGTTACTAAAAAATAGTCATAAAATAAAACCCTCCTCGTATAATTAAATAGAACAAGGGGAGGAATAAAAATGATTAACAAAAGAAGCTTATGGTTTTTAACACTATTTAGTTTAATATTAGTATTAAGTGTTTACTATGTTACGATGCCTAGTGAACTTTTAATAGGTACTACTGAAAAAGAGGAAACTCAAACCGTTTCTACTGATGAAAGCTCGAGTGAAAGTGCTGAGTTAGTTGCCCTAAGGGTTGAAGCTGAAGAACAGATGCTCGATGAAATAACTGAACTAAAAAAAGTTTTAACTAGCTCAGAATCTACGACGAAAGAAAAAAACGAAGCCTTTGAAAAAATGCAAGACTTAAATAAAAATAAAGGAGTAGAAGAAACGATTGAAAACAAAATTAAAAAAGAATTTAGCCTAAGCTCCTTTGTCAATATCGATGGAAATAACATATCTGTAACCGTCGATAGTTCCAAACACGATAAAGCTTTAGCTAATAAAATAATGCGTTCTATCCAAGAAGAATTCTCAGAGCCAATGACGATATCTGTAAAATTTCAAAAATAAGCTAGCGATAGCTTTTTTTCTTTTAAAATAGGCATTTATTTTCACTTAAGTAATCCTCGAGGCATACAATAATATGAACATGCACCACCCAATACTAGGAAGTGAGGAAACTATGAAAAAGGGTATTTTAACAAAACGCGAACGCGAAGTTTTTGAATTACTTATTAATAACTATGATACAAACGAAATTGCCAAAGCCTTGAAAATAAGTGACAAAACCGTTAGAAATCATATTTCTAATGCTATGCAAAAACTAGGTGTCAAAGGGCGCGCTGGAGCAGTTATTGAATTACTCAAACTTGGAGAACTTTCACTATAAAAAGGTTATAAAAAAACCTTTTTTTCATACTCTTAAGTAGGTGATCAAAATGTTTTCCAAATTAAAGAGATTGTCCATGCGCAAATTCGCCATGTCTTCTGCCGCTTTATTTGCCATGCTTTTAATATATCTAATTCCCAGTAACCCCAAATTAGATATCAAAGAAGAACTAGAATATGTTGATAGTGACATAACTGAAAGCTCGATTTTTTTACTAGATCAAAACAGTTATGTTGCCCTAGCATCAGTCCCAATCTCCTCAGAAGATATCGTCACAAAAGCTAAAGGACTTTTGAAAACCCTCACAATCGGTGGTATGGATAGTAAAATACCAAGTGGCTTTAGTGCCATTATCCCGCCAGATACCGAAATATTAAGCCTAGATTATGAAGATGGGCTTATTAAAGTTGACTTTTCCAAAGAACTATTAACCGTCAGTAAAGACCTCGAAGAAAAAATGATTGAAGCAATAGTCTATACTTTAACCTCAATTGATCAAGTTGATAAAGTTATAATATATGTCGAAGGTGATATCTTAACCAAATTGCCTAAAACAAAAATCAATCTTCCAAGTACCTTAGATCGAACATTTGGCATAAATAAAGAATTCGATCTAACCAGTACCAAAGATATAACCGACGTAACCGTCTATTATATAAATCAAATAAGTGATAATTACTACTATGTTCCAGTAACTAAATACCTAAACGATGACCGTGATAAAATAAGCATTATCATCGATGAATTATCATCGGGATTTAATCCAAATAAAAACCTAAAAAGCTTTTTAAATGATGGTACAGAATTAGTATCCTCATCCTTAGAAGACGGAGTAATGAACCTCGATTTTAACAGTTATTTATTCGATAATGTCGATGAAAAAGATATTTTAGAAGAAGTTATATACACGATAAGCCTTTCCGTAAACGATAACTATGACGTCGATGAAGTAGTCTTTAATGTCGATAACGAAGAAGTTTATAAAACCAAAGCCGGCCAAATACCCTAAAATAATTAAATTCTGATTAATTTCAGAATTTTTTTGTTATTTAATAAAATAAAAATATAAAAATCATTAATGTAACAAAAACACAAAATAAAAAAGTATAAACTATATATACCCCCTAA
>DVFV01000069.1 GCA_018713045.1 Candidatus Coprosoma intestinipullorum
TTTTAAATCAAAATCCACTTGTAAAACTTCTTCGGCAGTAGCTTCGTAAGTAATTGAACTTAATGTAGCTGTAAAATCAATTTGTTTACCTTTAGTTCCCTTTAAAAGATTAATAATTCTTGTTTTAGCAGTAGCTTCAGCACCAACAGCATATTCTTTTGCTAAAATAAACTGACAAACTGGGCTTGATTTATCTAACTTAACAGATACTGACCACGTTGGGTCTAAGCCTGTTTTTACATTATTAGATAAAAAGTTATACAAATCTTGCCATGTATCTAATGTTTCACCTTGATCATATGACAAGGTTAAAGCAATTAAATCTTGATAATCAGCTGGTTCTTCCTCTGAAATATCAAATTGAACAATAAATTGTTTGACTGAACTTTCATATTGAGCCTTTAATCTCACTCCTTCCATTGTACTTTAGCAGTACAGTTAATATTGTAATGTATTCTTTGGTTTTCATCTCTAAAAGCATAATTCGGTAAATTACAACTTATTAAAATAACTCTTAAATTATCGTTTTCTAGGCTTGTCTTATGATCTAATTGCTGGAATATGGTGTCAGCAATGGTTCTCGTATTAGTATCATTAGAAGTACCTCTAATAAGCAAATAAAAAGAAATATCACTATATAGGATATCCTTATTTAATGCTCTTTGATTTGTACCTTCGCCTAAAGATAAAGCGACAATGTTTTCATCATTTTGAGGCAAATCAGGAGAATAACATTTATAACCAGTCTTTTCAATTTCATTTCTTAATAATGTAATTAAACTTTCTGTATTCATATTACCCTTTCTGCATATCGATTACTTTTTGAGCTTGTCCTTGATATTTTTCGTTATTTTTCGCAACAGTCTTTTCAAACCATCTAGGTTGTGCTTTTTTGTTACCTGCTCCTGGTTTACCACCTTCGTAATATCTTCGTCTTACATAAGGTGTTCGTTCAGTAATTATGCCTTCTTTGAATTTACTGTGCATTTCTCCTGACTTATACATCTCGCCGCTTTCTCGATATGTAAATTCATTTGAATCTTTATAGATTTCTTCGGCAATTACTTCTTCTGCTGTTACACAACCTTTTTCAATAACATCTTTAGCCCAATTAAAAGCATCTTTAGCATTGTTAAATTTTTTCATTTAAGCATTACCTCGTAATGATGAGGGTTATCTTCTTCCCCGCAAAGAATATCAGTATCTACTACTCGGTATTCTCTACCTTTAAAGATAATCTTGCTATTTTGAATAGGTTTAGCAGACAAACCACTAGAATTAGTTAAATCATAGAATAAACGAGCATCACCAACTATTTCACGACCGTTTGAAGTAACCTTCAATTGCGTTTTTTCTTCAACTTTAACAAATTTAAGTGGAGTATCTGCTCCCCACTCATCACCCTCTCCAGTATTGCCTAAATACTCTTTATAAGTGCAATTATGTGGTAGTAGTCTTTTCGGAATCGGTTTTATCATTTTTTTCTTCCTTGTTTTCTGACTTTTTGGTTTCTAATTTCTTCCAACCAGCTAACTTATACCACTTTTCAGAACCTTTAGGAACATCTTTAACAACTGCCCCCATTTTATACTTTACCATAAACAACAACCTCCTAACTGGCTTTGTAACAAGCCACAAATTAAAAGAATTTCATAAGTTGCAGGACTTAACCTACTCATGCTATTAGATGTATCATTTGTACCAGTTCCACCTTCCGAATAGCTACCTAATGTGTAACTACCAGAAGAAGAATCTGTTATTAAGTCTGAATTAAATTCATAAAAATTAATTTGTTCCAAAATAGCCTTTTTAAACCACTCATAGCAAAGGCATTTTTCTGTGGGAACAGGCCTTGTAATTATAGATTTAATCGTATTTAAACTTATAAATTCTAATCTTGAAAAATTAGAAGGAGCAGACTGCCCAAAGTATTCTTCATAATCTTCCTTTGTTACCATAACACCACTCCTCTATTTTTTACTTCTTGATTTTGTAGCAGTTTTTAATTTTGTTTCTGAAAAATCAAACGTGATAACACTTTCGTTATCTACTAAAACTTCAAATTTATCTGTTTTTGAAGTAATCCTAAATACATTATTTTTTTCAAATGGAATGTTTTCTTTTGAAACTTCTCCATTTTTCTTAAATGTCATATTAGTACCTGTTACTTCTAAACTAAATGGGAAATAATTTCCTGATTGTTCTTCTACAACTGTAGAATTAAAACCAGTGTAACCAGTTACATAATTGAGTGTACCTGTTACTTTTCCGTCGCTTTGAACCTCTAAATTTGAAGCTAATTCATCAACTGTTTTTCCATAAAGTTCGGTTTCTCCGTTTGAAATACTTACTTTATCAGTTAGATCGTTTTTTTTTTAATCTGAACACCAAGTTTATTTGTAACCATTAGTCCACCAACTTGACGTCCTTGTAATGCACTAGAACCAATATGTTTACCATCTTTGATGTCTTCAACACTTGGCTCTTTCTTCCAAATTTCATATTTTTGAATAAATCTTTTATCATAAATTACGAATTCTACATCTTCGTCCATTAAATAATTAGTTTTTACAGGTACACCAGCAATTTTACCAATGACACCTTCACGTAATAACTCAGCACCAATTGTTGAACTTGAATTAGAGAATTTTTCATCAGTTAAAAGCAATTCTTCAGTATCTGCACTAACTGCAATTCTCATCATTGATACTTTCATATTACGTTTTTTCATATTTTTTACTTCAGCAACAATTTTTTTATAAACATCATTTGTTGTTAAAGCTGTATTGTCAGATGAAACTGTTCCTTTCATTAATTCATCAATGGCCATATTTTCCTTTTTTAACCCTAAAGAATAACCAGCACTATCAATTCTTTGTGCAATTAAATTATCTGGAACGGCTTGTGCTTCATAGCCATCGATTAATTCATTAATACCATAATCCTTATCAATAGGTAATGGTAAATAATCAGTAGCTGATTGTGTTAACTCGATACCATTAAGTACATCATAATCTGATACTTTTACTTCTCCATTTCTTGTAGGTACATTAATTTGACCTGTAACTTCATCTACTTCATAATCTGTAGAGAAATCATCATATAAATTTGTTTCTTCTCTCGCAATTGCTAATACTTGCGTAGCATAAGTTTCTTTTCTTTTGTGTGTTCCATTTGTTCCGATTGGATTTGCCTTTTAAATCACTCTCCTTCTAAAAATCAATATCAGGGTGTTTTGCTTTTAATATAGCAGTAACACCACTTTCGGCTTCATTTCCAATTTTTTTAGTTGCTACACCGTTTGTTTTGGGTGTTTCAACTTTACTAATTAAGAATTGAGGATTTTCTTTGAGATAATCTTTTAAATTATCTTCAAATTCTCCTTCCATTTCAGAAACTTCACTTAAAACAAACTTTTGAAATTTAGAATCAACACCAGCATTCGCGACTACTGACTTGTTTTCTGCATATGTAAGTTGTTTTTCTAAAGCTTCTATTTTTTTATCTTTTTCTAATTGTTTTTCAGATTCTGTTTTTTGACTTTCTTTCCACTCATTAAAAGCTTTTAAATCTTCTTTGCTAGGCATTTTTTTCTTTTCTTTTGCTAGCATAGCGTTAACTTCATCCTGTGTAAAAGTCTTAACTTCATCTTTCTCATTTTTTTCAACAGGTTTTTCTCCTGACACCTCAGTTTTTTCTTCAGTTTGAGTAACTGCATTTTGATTTTCTTCCATAAATACCTCCGTTTTTTCTATGGGTAACAAAGTAATTCCCACGCCTTAATCTCTTTATTGTCTAACTAAGTAAAAGACATAATAAAAGAACGTATTTCTACGTCCTATAGTGCTTTATAAGCACTGTACCAATGATATAAAACTTCCCATCGATTGCATATATTCTCGGCTTTACTAGTATTTGCCACTCAACCTCGCAACAAGGCGATATATCATCAGTACACTACCTATAAAGTAGTGCATAATAAAAGCACTCTATTTTTGAGTGCTAATTTTATCAAATAATTTTTGTAATCCATCGTCGTAAATTTCTACTGGCTCCCATTTTCCACCTTCTGAACTGCCATCTAAAGGTCTAGGACTTGTAGCAGAATAGCAATAATCTTCATCACTATCATCTACTATTTGAACCCAACCTTGTTCATCATATCCTACACAATCATAGATTTTATTGTTTGTTAAAGAAACAGCACCAAAAGATTTGCCAACATATTTTAATTTGCCAAATAATTTCATGTCTTTATAATAATCGTTTTCTGTCTGATAAACTTTTATTGTTTTCATGTTTTATTTCCTCTCTTTCGGTTTATTCTTTAATTTTGCTTCTAATTGTAGGCCATTAGCTTCATACCAATGTATTTCGTAGTCATAGTATTTTCCTTGAACTACCCCAACTTTTTTATTTAATTCTGTGGCATTGACGTTATATTTTTCTGCTATTTTATATCTATCTCTAATATCAACAGAACTATCTTTACCTGCTATTATGCGAACATTGGTGATGGTTGTATTCGAAGGAACAATGCCTTGCATACCCATTATATCATAATCTACCTTATTTTGTAATATAACGTCATCACTCTTAACTACTTTTGGCAACTTTTTCTTATCTTCTTGTTTCTTCCAACTTTGATAAGATTTAGTAGCTTTTTCTTTAGCTTTAGGACTTAATGATGTACTTCCAATCCACTCATTTGCTGTTATTCTAGTTCTGCCAGTTTTATCTAAAAATTCTAAATATTCTTTTCTAGTATTGCTTAAACTATTTTGTTTTCTCTTTATGTAACTAGGCTCTGCTCCAGTTTGTTTAAGCATTGCTATTTCTCTTTTTTTATTTCTAATAGTTCTTTCGTACTGTCTTTGACGTTGCATTTCAATATAAGCTTCATCATTTTCTTTTTTGGTAAAGTCCATTTCCCTTTTTTTAGACAGTCCAGGAACAAACATATATCTTGAATGACGACAGTTGATTCCAAGTATTCCAGCAGGTTCTCCATATGTAGAAGAATTCCACGGTCTTACTTTAACTTTAGCACCATCTAAATCCTCAATATAGCCAGAATAACCACTCAATGAAAACACTTTGCCTTGGTCTTGACTGCATAAAGGTCTTGCTCCAATATGCGAACTAATTTCAATAAAATCACCGCCACAAGCTTGGATTCGCTCTTCTTGAATGTTATTTATTGTATTCTGTGTATTAGTTCTTAACAACATCTTTGTATAAGCTTCTGGAGACCATCTAGCACCATTTTTTGCTGTAAACCCAGTAAGTCCTTTTTCAGCTAATTGGCTAACTGCTTCCTGCATGGCTTTTCCCACTGTTTTTGTACCTGCCATAACTTGAGATGATACTTTATTTACTATATTTGTATATTCACTGCCTGCACTTGCTAATAAGCTATTGTTTTGCTTATTAAAAGTAGTAAGAACTTCCTTAGTAGCACTAGATAATATTCCACGAACTGCCAATTCTTCTGTATCTGGATTTATTTCATTCAGTATACCCAATCTTACTCCCTCATTAATAGTTGCCTCATCTTTAGTCATACCTATTTCTCTAGCTTTAGCAAAGACTTGTTCAACTTCTTTAACTGTTTTGCCTGAATATTTAGCTATTATTTTAGCATTTTCTTCGTTTAGACCGTTAAGTTCTTTAAGTCTTTGAAGTTGCCACTCATTAACACCACCACTGCCTTCTAAAGGTTGGTGATGAACTTCGTCCCATTTATCTATTTCCATAGGCTTACCAGCAGACAGTTTTTTAGCAATATTCAAAAGCAATTCGTTTTCCATGTCGATATAAATTCTCTCAACTTGTTCTTCTAAATCGTTTAAAGACATTTATATCAACCCCTTAATTAGATTTGCTACAAATATCTACTAATTCATTTCTTAATCTCTCTTGAAGAATTTCTCTATATGCTTCCATATGCTTTAATTGTTCTGTCATTAAATCTTCTTTTCCCTCATTTTCTTTGATAATTCGGTTTTCTAAATAACAATTCAAGCGAGTAATTTTATTGCTAATATAGAGCAATTCATCTAACATTCTTATCTTATAATTCATTCTATCCCTCCTCTACTACTTCTTCCTCTTGAGATTCTGTTTCTTGTTCCATTCCAAAAAAGTCCATACCAGCAGGTTGAACCAACTTGTTTTCGTTCTCTATTTTTGCCATTTCCTCTTGAATTTCACTATCTTCATAATGTAAATATTTTTTCATGAATTTTTCAAGAGAAATAACTTTGTTTTGATATAATTCTAATCCTCTTTGAATTAGTGCGTTTTCATCTTCAATAATGGAATCGTCAAATACTATGTTTATCGTTTTGAAAGGTATTTTTTCAATCTCACAGATTGCTTTAATTAAACCATATAAACAGTCATTGACCATAGTTTCGTGATGTTTCTTAGTTCTATACGTATCACTATTTTCTGATACTACTTCAGTGGCAGTTTTAACACCTTGACCATTAAAATTGTAATAATTTTGGCCTAATCCTACACCAGCACTAATGTAATTTAAGTGTGCATTTATCGAATTTATATGTTCTTGATATCTTAACTTAAAATCTATTTCTTTTACTGGTTGATTTTCCATTCCAGCTATGGCAACATAAACTTCATCATTATTATCAAAATAACTTACATAGTTTATATTTCCATCTGAATCAACTTCTGTTTTCTTTTTGACTGCTGTTCTGTCAATAAGTACTCTCTTTTTGCCAGTCCTAAACTCACGATTAAAGCTATCATACGTTGTATCAATTGCTTTAAATTTGTCTATCTGATTAGCAAATATTGATATACCCATCGGACTATCAGTATCAAAATTATTGGCAACCACTGGTTCCCACACTTGAAAATGAGGATTATCCGTATCAAACTCTTCAAATTCTAGCACATCAGGAAACATATCATTAAAATTAATTTCTTTTCCTAGTGTAGTTTCGGTTTCAGAAATGTACAATTCATTTAATTTTGTATACTTATTTCCATTAAATTCATGATAAGTTATATGAGTAAAATATTTCTTTTTAGTATCAGAGCCTTCTGTAAATCTACTAATCGTAATTAACCCATTGATATACGAATTAGTGTATTTGTAAGGAATAACTACATCGCCATCAATAAAATCAATGAGACTTTTACCATTTTTCTTATATTCAACAGTGACACCTGTTCCTAAAGCAAAGACACGTTCTAGGAAGTCAGGAAAGTTTACTTTAAAATTGTTTTCTTTGCTATCTAGTACCTCTAGTAGTCTTTCAGTATTTTTCTTCTTATCAAGTTTTATTTGGACCTTTTCTGACCACAAAAGTTTAGCAAAATCTTCACAAACTTTTTTAGGCATATTCATTGTTAATCTTTCGCATCGTTTTGTAGTACTATCAGCCATTTTCATATTAAAGTAATGAAAATCATTTACATTGCCACGATACCACGACTTCCATATGGCCATCATATCGTAAATATCACCAACTACAAGGTTAATTCCTTTTTTGCTTAACTTATTTTGTATGTCTTGATATAGTTTCTTTTAATCACCTACTTTTTATCTCCAAAACTACCGACTATTCCTAAAAATACTATTGTTATACAAATTATCAATGTAATTATTACTGCATCGCTCATCTAAATCACTCCTTTATACCCAACTTACTTAGATTATCTTTGACCCAATATTGAAAATCATCTTGCGTGTGGTCGGCATAGTAATAACTATAATCATTAGCCCAACTATTGTAATAAGGCTCTTCGCCAATAAATTCTTTTTCAGTTTTGTCAGGCTCGGGTTTACCTTTTTCAACAGTTCCCTCTTTCCACATATAGTTTTCGTTTTCTTTCTTGAAAATTTTGTTATTGTTATTATCTAATATTCTAAATTTTCCTTTCGCTAAAAAGGCTTGTGAATAATCAATTAATTCTTCTTTTGATTTACCCTTATTTACTGGATGAAACCTTTTACCATAGTCAGTATATAGCTGATTTCTTAAGGCACCCTCGGCACTATCTATTGTTTCTTGGTCTTCTCCAACTTTCCATTTTTTTATCATAGCTATTTCAAAATTAAAGATATCTTTTGAAAGTTCACTAGGAGCTCTCTTTTTAGGCTTTTCATGAGGACTGTAGTAGTAAGTATCCAATAGATACCAATAACCATCACTTGCTAGTCCATAACATCCACAAGTAGTAGCACTTGTTTGATGTCCGCCATCGACGGAAAAGTCTAGATAAAGTACTCTTAAATTATTCTTTGATATATAGTCCTTATCAACGTACTCTATTGTTTCAGGATTATATATCATACCTTCCATCCCGATAACTTCGCCTAAATAAATCCACCGAAATCGTTTATTATCAAATTTCTTCATTCTGTCGGCTTCTTCTATGAACATTTTTCCCAACCAATTTTCTGGAACTGTTCTATAGTCCGTTTCTGAGACTAAACAATCATCTCTTAGTTTCATAGAGTCACACCACTTATTGATCCAATCATATTTATTTTTAGGTGGATTATATGAGTATAAAGCCATAAACCAGTCATTATTACCACGTGTAAAGGTCGCTACTATTTGGTCTATATCTTCTGAATTATCCCAACCAGTTAGTTCTTCGAACCAAACTATTTTAATCAATTTATTTTCATCAATAGTTCCTTTAACTGTTTCAAAATCATCTCCTCCGGCAAAATAAATAGTATTACCGTTTTGTGAAAATTTGATTTCCATTGGAGACACAGTACTTATATAATGAATATTCTCTACAAGTCCCATCCTCGTACAGGCTCTTTTGATTTCTTTATATACTGATTTTCTCAACTGATTTTGATGTTTTCTTAAAATCACAACGGAACAGTTACTTTCATTTAAACAGTTATAGACTATCTTTAAACTAATCATTGAAGTTTTGGTAGAACCACGACCGCCTTTATATATTTGGTGCATTTTATGGCTATTAAACGTTCTATAGAATGACGGTGCTATTTGGCTACTTATCTTCATCTACATCACTTGGCAAGTCATTAATTATTTGTATTCTATTTGAAGAAGTGGTATCTATTTCTTGCCTATCTTTATATCCACATTTATTTTTCATATAAAAGATAATTCTTGTATCATTCAAATACTTGTTATTCAAGGCTTCATCTTCTAGCATATCATTTACTTTTTTAAAGCTCTCGGAGTAATATTCTTTTTGTGCATAAAAAGTATCTTGATTTATATCAGCATAAACAGCAAAACCAGCTACATTAGCGAGTCTACCTTTACTATCGCACCAATTAATATACTCTTTGACTTTATTTTCAAATTCTTTGCCACTCTTAAATGATCTTTTCTTTAATACCACCTCCTATTTTCAATTTGGTTGCAGGGGATGGACTTGCACCATCGACCTTTGGCTAAAGAGACCAATGAGCTACTATCTGCTCCACCCTGCGATATAAATATAAAACAAAAACACTGACATTTTTTGCCAAAATAAAAACCGCATAAACGGTTAAACGATTATTGGCTTCCCAATATCAGGACATCATCTACTCTTGGTAGAGATGTATCGGCTCGTTAAGAGCATTGTTGAAATTTGTGAAAGTGCTTAAGCTCACATAGTGTTGCACCACTACTTCAGGTTCTTCCGTATGTGGCTGTCGACTTGCTAACTTCTGTCTGTTGCTTTATAAGCACTGTACCAATAACATAAATCTGCTTCTTTTCTTCCTATTGCCTATAGATGTTATCGTACGTTCATCTTTTTCGTGCTCAAAGTTTCCTTGAACTAGAATACGTCTAATTCGATACGTTATGTTATCAGTACACTACCTATAAAGATAGTGTATAGAAAAGATATGGTACTAATAAGCAATAATTAGCACCTTGCTAATAATATCGGCTAATTTTCAGCTATCAGCTTAATAGCTTCTTTCGGTGTCAACGGGGAATACAAAAAACCATCACCAGGGATTTTCTTAAAACCATAACCCCGTCTCTTTTTTTATATTACTAGCAAGCTACCAATTAGTAGCTTATTTAAAGGGGCGACTAGATGGTTCTAGTCCGATGAAATTTTCTAATTATTCCATCTTAATACATTCTAGCACTTGACAGCGACATCATCGCGACATTGATGCTCTTTTTTTACTTTTTTTATAATTCTTTGAATTTGACGTCTTGTAAGACCATATTTCATCTCTAAATTTGCATTTGTTAAATGAAAATAAACTTTGTCAAAATATATTCTTAAGTCGCGATTTTTTATACTTTTGTATATGTCCCTAAGCTTATATTCAGCGTCGTCCATTTGTTTTGTCATTTCTGCATACAGTAATAATGCGTCTTCTCTAGAATGTAACCTTTGTCCGCCATCAACTCTATTATCTGAGAAAGAGCTTGTTGTCTTCTCAAGTTTTGTTTTTAATATTTCTATCTTTTCATAATTAACATTATTAAGCTCACTTATAATCTTATCAGCTTCTTTGATTTCAGGTATCATTACTTCACCCCCAACAATTCTTTCATATCTTCATCTGTATAGACCCTGTTTTTATATGGCTGTTTTAATCTATTATTCGTTTTATTTAATTCTGCTAATAACATCTTTCTGTTATCATAATAAGTTAATTTTTGAATATTATTTTGGTAACATTTTATTAGTTCATAATCATTTAAATACTTTCTTCTTTGTTTTCTCAGTTCCTTTATTTGCTTAACTATCTTGCAACACTGAGGAGCATTTAAAGGGTCGTTTTCTATCACGTGATATAAATCACTTAATTTATAATCTACTTCCTGCTGTAAACTTGATAATTGGTTTTTATACTCGTCTAATTCTTGTAGCAAGTTTATAGCTTGATTTATTTTTTCTAATACATTCATAGCCTACCCCTATTTTTCTTCATTTTTTCTTACTTTATCAGCAAACTCATCATTTCCTAAAGCTATTCCTATAACTAAAATAAAAATTACCCATATCCATCTAATAACTGGCACTACACAAAAAACTAACGCATTAAAATTTCTTTTTATAAAACCATTTCTTTTGGGATTTAATTTTAACCAATTTTCTTTTGTCAAATATAATACGGATTTTAATGAAATAAAGCTAATTATAGTTTTAAATATATATTCTTCTATCATTTAATCACTCACTTTCTCACATATGCAATTGTTTGTATTATCAAATAAATTATCTTTAACAAATAATCCTAAAATAAAAATTGTAAATATCATTAAAATAACAATAAATACGGGCATAATATAATCCATGACAAAATCCATCATTTATTTATCAGTCCTTTCTAAATTCCATTGATACAATAATTTATCTTTCAAAGTTCCTGTATCATCATTTAAATTTTTCATAATAATATCCATAAATTTTAACTTAGTTAATGTATCTAATTCATGCTTATAAATTGGTGTTTCTCTAATCAATGCATATATGCATATTTCTAACAGGCGATTATTTAATGCTATTAATTTTTCTACCTCTATTAATGCTTGATTATTCATCTTTTACCACCTCAAAATAATCTTCTACTATTTTATGAATAATATCATGTGAATTTGATGATATATCGCATACAGCTTCTTGATTAAAATTATCAATATTCGTTAAAAAGCAATCTAAATAGGCGTGCATTAATTCGTGCATTAAGACTTTTCTTTTTTTGTCTGTTGGAATTTCCTCGTCTAAATAAATGACACACATATCGCTAAAAGTTATCCCCATATATCTGGACTTTGTAGGACTTTCTTCCATATTTCTTTTGCTATATGTTTCCAATAATTCTCGAATGTATTCTTGCGATACTTCTCTTATTTCATACGTTAAATTATTTATCTTATATAACTTACTCATTTGTTATCTTCTTCCTCCAACTTAATGATTTTGTCTAAAATATCCACGCATTCTGATAATGTTTTCTTTAAATCTTTAGCATTATCTGATTTCAAATCTTTTAATTTTAAAATTAAGTCTAACCAATATCCGTGTTTTAATGTTTCTCTTTCTTCTTTATTCATGTTCCACCTCTTTTAAAAAACCAATAATATCATCAACTTGTTCTTCGCTAAACTCTATAAAATCATCAAAATACATTGTTCCATAATCAAAAGCACTTTTATCTCTTGTCAATACATAGAAATAACTATCTCTACCGACTTCAAAATACTCCATTAACTTATCTTTTAAATTATCGATTACTTCTTTATATTTTTTGTTTTCTTCTAACATTTCATTGATTAAATTATATAGTTCAAAACTATCTTTAGCTTCAAATACTATGTCTCCAATTTGCATCGCTTGATATAAATCTTCTAAATAATTATTTAGACTTAGTCTTTCTTCATTACTCATTTATCTTCCACCTTTTCTACAAACCCTGATTGAATTAAATCGTATATAACACTTAATTCTATATCCGTGTTAAATAATCCTATGCCTATTGATATAATTCTGCTTTGTTCATCTATATATATTTTTTTATTTTCTTTTAAGTTACAGCAATGCCTAACAACATCTTTAACATAAACAAGTTTTTGATGTTTAAATCCAAACTTCTCTAATTCTTTTAGATCTATATTATCTTTAATTTTTAGCATTTAATTAACCTCTTTCCTTTCTTTTCACTTGTACGTTTACGATAAGCGGGAGTTTGATAGAATAATAGCGATTTTATTTTTACGCCAAACTGACTAGACAATTCTTGCAAAGTACCAAAGCCTAATAATTCATCACCTTTATACAATGCGTATTCTTTATTCATCTAACCACCCTAACTCTTCTACTTGTTTATTTATTGCTTGTAATTCTTTTGCATTTATACCACCTGTAAATGGTTTATTAATTGTTTCAGTATCGTGATGAAAAAATATTCGTTGTTCATCTTGTGAATAATCATCTTCATTTTTAATATACAAAATATAAGCAATATGAATTTCTTGTTTATATCCTAACTTTTCAAACATCTCTTTAGCACTCATCTATATCACCCCTTATCTGTCTTAATATTTTCTTTTTATCTTCTCGGCTTAAATTCCAGTTTTTCCAAATTTCATCTTCAAGTTCAACTATTGCTTTAATATCGCCTAATAATTTGAATTTAAAGTACATTCTCTTAAATATTGGTAGCCAATAATCGAAGTAGTTACTCATTTTTAATTCTTTCTAATTGCCTTTTAATTTTATAATCGGCTATTTTATATATTTCTACTTCATCTAATCCATAATAATGAATAAATTGACTTATAATTACCGTGACATCAGCTATTTCTTCGGCTATATGAGCTTTTCTATCTTCAAACTCACTATCAACCATAGCACCATCTTTATCTATTAAAGTAATAGCTTCTTGTAATTCAAATACTTCTTCGGCTAGTTGTCTTTGTTGAGCATTAACACCATAATGGTTAATTATCTTTAATAAATTTTCTTTCATTTGTTATCACTTCCTGTTATTTCTTTATATTTTGATAAAACAGCTTGTAAAGTATGATACTTACTTGACAATCTTTCTTCACTAGCAGAATACATCTTATGAAATTTTCTGTTATTATCTACTTCTTCAATATAGTTTTCTAACCATTCTATAAATTCTTTTTGTTGATTTTTATAATCCTTAATTTCTTCACGAACATCTTTATAAACTTCTTGATACTCTTTTCTTTTATCTTCTAATTCCTCTTTTAACTTTATTTCTAAAGCTATTTTTTCGTTAAGTTGTTTTTTTAATTCTTGATTTTCTTTTTTTAAACCAGCAATTATATCATCTTTTGTATATTCGACGTATGGGGTTTCTCTTGGTTTTAAACTGTCAATAATACCTTCTTGTTCCCACTTTTCTAAATCCTTAAAAGTCATTTACTTATCCCTTTCTACTACATATTTACAAGCTTCGAATTGTTCTTTTGTAACTATATCTTTAATATCTTCATTAATAAAATGTTTTTGATAAGTACCCAACAGAAAATAACTAGCTTTTACACCATCAGGAATGTATACAAACGTAACTGGTAACCCAGCTATATTTAACAATATCTTCTTTATCAAAAAATAAAAGCCTACTATTTCCTAAGTCGATAGATAGACAAAAATTATATTTATCTATATCTACATCAAATATTTGTCCTATAGATACCGCCCCAGTATATCTTTTAAATCTAATATACATTCCTTCTTTTAGCTTCATATTAATCTCTCCCGTTAAAAAATAATTGATTAAAAATTAGAAGCAATAAATCAATAATGCAAATCTCATATCTTCCCATAATCAAACCTAATAATACCGCTATTAATAATATAAGCTGAATAATAAAATCACTTTTCTTCATTCTCTACCTCCTCGATATCTAAAATTACCTTATTTTCTTTACTATAAAGAAATTTGTCAGTAAATCCAGTTACATATTTTCGATTATCATCTTTAAGCTTCTTATATTTGACCATTGCATCTAGAATAAACTTTTTGGCAAATGCAACATTATCTAAATCTCTTTTTTTATTAGCTTCTATCCATGTGAATGTAATATGAATTGGTTTTTCAAATCTCGGTAACTTCATCAAGAACAAGCCTATTTCTTGCTGATATTCTTGTTTAAATTTATTGGCATACTGCTTATTTGCACGACATATTCTTACGTAATCATTTAAGCTTGGAAGTTTTAGAGGAATTTCAACTCTGTACTTGTTCATTGTTTACTTTCCCCATCAACCTTAAAAGTTCATACTCAAATTTATTAAAATCTGTATTAAATACCTTTCTATCGCAATGACTACAATATGCAAATCTGTTTCTTGCTGGTACATATACCGAATGACCACATTTACAAATGTGTCTAATTTTGCTTAATTCATCAGCTCGTTTACGTTCTTCTTCCATCATGTTTTTAAACATTTTATCAGCCCCACTTTCTGTAAACCAAATCTTCTTCTTTCCAATTTGGATATTTTGATTTAAGATAATCTCTTATTATTTTTTTGATTTCTTCATGCTCTTCTTTAGTACCAAAATCGTATCTTCTGTGGCACTTATTTGGAGTTAATTCTGTACACAATGTAACTACATTCTGCTCTATCCCTAAACCACCGTGTTTTCTAGAAATATAATGAGCATTGGGCATTACGTTGTATGAGTTCCCACATACTACGCAACACCCTCCGTCTCTTTCCCATACTTTCTTTTTTACAGACATTGGGATATCTGTCGCTTTACTTCTTTTTGTTTTCATGTTCAACACCCCACATTGCTTTTAAATGAGCTAATTCATCAGGTGTCATTGTTTCAATACCAATTGACTGCGCTTCTTCAACCGTACCGTCTATTAATTTAGACATTTCATAAGTATTCATTTCAGAACTGGGTTTATACACGTTGTAGGTTTTAAATAATCTATCTCCTTGTTTTCTAACTCCGTCTTGCTCATAATACTTTATTAAACTTTCAACTGGAGTATCAGCTGGAACACATATCCAATATCGTTGACCATATTGTTTTAACATACACATATGAACAAATTCTTTGCTTTGATTTAAGGCATCGGCTATCTTATTTACCAACACCCAGTAATAAGCATTTGCGTTAAGAGAACGTTTATGTTTGTATTCCTTAACCTCATACTCTTTAGTCTCGTCTAGCTGTAACATTTTAGGTATAAGTTCTTTAATTGTCCCTACCATGTAATAACCTCTAATCTAGGAAATTATCGTCAATAGTTACGTTCTCTCCGAAATCCGTAAATGGATCGGATTGTGTGTCTTTTTTGGGCTGACTGTTTTCAGTATTTTTGCGTCCACCAACAAGTGTTATTCCGTCAACTGCTATATCTGTTGAATATGCAGTTGAACCGTCTACTCTTGTATACTTACTTGTTTGAATACGACCTTCGACGATTAACATGTCGCCTTTTGAGACATAAGCATTGATAGTGTCAGCTGTCCCTTTGAAAGCAACACAATTGATATAATCTACCTCATATTGACCATTAGCATTTTTAAATTTGCGGTTAACCGCTAAAGAAAATCTAACAACTGAATTTCCATTTGGTGATTTTCGAATTTCAGGGTCTGCTGTTAATCTACCAGCTAAAACTACCCTATTCATGACTCTTCACCACTTTGACTTCATATCCCAACGCCTTGCTGATTTCTTCAACGGTCATTTCACGTACTTTTTCTTCTTCTTCACGTTCATAAACGGTCTTATATTTTCTCGGCCTTTCGACTTTTACAATATCGAGTCTTGAACCACAAACACCATTATTTGTTAGGTCATCATTGATATTATCCTCGCCTAAACCGTCAATATAGGTTTCTTCATTTCGATAAAAACCTGATACTCCATTTCTCAAAGTTAACTTATCTCCATATCTCAAATCACTTTTTGTAAATTTAATTGGTTCTAACATTTCATCAGAAAAGGAATACTTTTCCTTATCTTCTTTTAATTGATAAAACTTCCCGTCAACAAATTCTATCTCAAGTATTTTTCCTTCAAAAAGTTTCATTGGAAGCATAAAATATATCCCTCCGTAATCTCGGCCTATAACTAGACCTTTCTTCAATCTAACTTTATCTCCAACTTTAAATCTCATATTTCGTTCCTCCTTAAATTTGTTCAGAGATAGGAACTCTTTGAAAATTATCGTCCCTATCCTGAATAATATCTTTCTTTTCTTGTTCTTTATCATGAACTAAATCTATTAAATCTCTGATGATATCTTCTGCGTTTGTTATCTCATCATCACTATCGTAAGAAGTCATCAAAATCTTTTCGGCTTCTTCTTTAAGCTTTGGATTTAATAGCATTTTTAATCCTCCATTCTATAAACTCTTTTATTTTGCTTATGACTCCTTCTTTTGGAAGCTTTTTAACCTCTACTAATTGGCCAAGATTTCTTTTCGGAAGCCATATTGCATAAAACTTATCGAATTCAGTTTCATATTTATCGGGATTATGTGCTAAAGCATAAAGGCTTAATTGCCACGATAAACTTTCCTTATCAAGCTTTGCGGTTGTTTTTATATCACACAAGCTATAAGCTCCATTTACATTTGCTATCATGTCAAATCTACCACAATAATAATTTTTGTAATTAACCATTTTTTCTTGCTCAATTACTTCAATTTTGTTTTCTGATTTTAATTTTTCCCATTGTTCAATACTAACTTCTTGTAAGTAATTTAAACTTGGTAGCGTTTTGCCTTCTTCTAAACATTCTATAGCTTCATGTACTCTGCTTCCATATTCAGCTTTAGAATTTAATATCTTCTTTGGCACATTTGAATATTTATCTGGGAAGATGAAGTTAAGTATTTCTGATACACTGGGTGTTATAACTCCATCGACTAAATAAATATGCCCATTTTCAATAAATTCAACCATATTACTCACCGATGATTAATCTAAGCGAACTAGATACGTTTGATGTCTTTGAATATTCTTCGTAAACATCAGGTAGTTCTTCTTTAAGTCTTTTGCTATCAAGTGTAGTTCTTGTACTTGCAGACGTAATAGTCGCACATAATCCGTCAGTTGTCCATTTTGTAATTCCACACTCTTCCATCTTATCTTTAAGTGCTTTTTTTAATTCTTTCTCTTTTAAGTCCATCTCTAATTTAAGTTTTTGAAAGTCTACTATTTGTTTAACAACTTCCTTTGCTACTTCGATTTTTCCGTTTTCTACTTTTACCAATTCGTTCATTTTAATTTCCACCTTTCAATTTTTTTATTAGGCTACTAGCCTCTTGTATAGTAAATTCGTTTAAATTTTCTTTTTTTACTAATTTACAAGCCTCATTTATTTGCTCATCAGACATCATGTCTTTTATCATTTTTATTTGATTTTCAGTTGCTAATATAACTTTTTTATCTTCTTTTTGATTTTCAATTGCATTTTGAATTTCTTCTGCACTAGCTACACTTGTATCTATTCCAAAGCCGGCCATTCCTAAAGCTCTACCAACTGCTGATGTTTCGCAATTTTCAATATATGACGTTTTGTTGATAAACGTGCTATTCTCTTTTTCATAAGCATGTCCAACGCCAATAACATCTCCATTATCGTTAGTAACTTCAGCTCTAAATATACATACTCCATCTTTTAAACTTTTAATTTCAGGTTTAATCGTTCCGTTAGGATAAACCATTCTATAAGCCTTTATTCTTTGATTAACTTCGGCATAGTCTTTTCCCTTAATGTCAGTAGTTTTTATTGTTTCATTTGCTTTTTGTATTTCTTCAAATGATATCTTTTTTTCTTCCATTTTCTATTCCCCTTTCAAAAAATATTTTGCGTAAGTACACGTTTCGCCGTATCTGTTTTTGCTAGTTACACTCGTGCTATCAATGTTCAAACCTTTGTTTCTAAGTTCAAATATTCTTGCACTTAGTCTAGTAACACCTAAATCTCTAAACGCCTCAAGAGTCGTAATACTACCAAATCTCTTGATATATTCTAGAACTCTCTCTGCTTGAGTTTTCTTCCCCATAGTTCAGCCTCTTTTCTTCGCTTAAGTCTTAAAATTCTATCGAGTTGTTGACTTGTTAAATTAATCTTCAAATGACAATGAAGGTAAATAATCTTCTGCAAATTAGACTCGTTTTCAAGTAGTTTTTTGAATTCAATCGATTTCACTTAATGCCTCCTCTAGTTTCTTAACCTCATCATCACTAGCACGTATTGACTTTACGTCTTTGTAAGCCTCAGGCATATGTTCTTTCATACTCTTAGACTTATCTTCTAATTCGCATTCTCTAAGTGTCTTGAAACCCTTATCATGCCATGAATTGATAATAGCCTCTGTGTACGATAAAGCTCGTGCGCCATTTTTGATCGTCTTATCGATAGCATAGTTGATAACATCGTCACTAAACCATGACCGCCATTTTGATATAAGTTTGTACTCTACAGGTGATAATGTTCTTCCAAATTGTTCTTCTAAATAACTATAACTATCTTTAACATTAACATTTACATTAACAGTAACAGGAACATCTTGATGTGTTTCTGTTTGGTTACTGCTTTGGTTTTCTTTTGGATTTTTTTTGGTTTCTGTTTGGTTTTCTTTTGGATTTTTTTTGGTTTCTGTTTGGTTTTTGTTTCGTTTTCTTTTGGATTGCTCTTTACTTTTATCTAATGGCCTTTTTAAATTGTTAAATATCTTTGTTTGTTTACTGTTTAAAGTAGGTTCTATATCTTCAAACATATATTTAGTGATAGCCAATAATAACTCTTGTTGTTCTCTCTCAGATAGCAGTGTTATTAGCTCATAATATTCTTTGTAAATTGTAAAACTGTTAACCATGTTTCACCCCTATTTCTGTGTTATAATATTTCCTTAGAAAGGAGGTGGAATTTTGAGTACTGATAAGAAAATAGAATTAGCTGTAAGTATCGTTAAATCTGTTCTTGAAAATAGTGCAGCAGGTTACGATAGACGTTTGGAAGATGCCCCAAAATATATCGAATCTATTTACAAGAAGATTGATGAACTAAGTAAAAATTCTAATAAAACACCTGATAGCTCTAATCACAGTGAAAGCATTAAAGTTATCTAATTAGTTGAGCATTTATTTGCTTAACTTTTTTAATCTTTTAAAACTAATTTTGCCAGTTCTACTTCGGCAGTATCAAAAGTATCTTTTTTCATTAAATCATTTATAATTTTTGTTTTTAAATCGTAATCATCATATTGTCTGATTTCTTTTATTTTCATTTCTTCTATCATGTGTTTTTGTAAATAATCCACTATTTCACTTACAGTCATTTCTTTTTGTTCTCCTGCAGAACGCGTAATAATGTTTACATCATATTTTTTCTCCATACATACCTCCCAATTTGCTTTAATCTTAAATTCGTGTTATAATCTAACCGAATTATTTGTTTAATTCATTGATTGTTTGACCGTTTTGAATGCCTAGTTCAGCGGTCTTTTTTTCGTCTAAAGCACCTAAATATGCCGCACCTAAAACCATTATTATTAAAGCTATATAAGCCCAATAATTTGATAACCATCTAATTGCTTTATCCATCTTAATCACCACCTTTCATAAAGTATTTTTTTAAATTATCTTCGCCGATATACTCAGCTAGAAGTTTTGAAGAAATGTGATAACTCCACTGTTTATCTATAAGAACTGCCGTTCCAAATGGCAATCTTTCTTTTTGTAAGCCAATTCTTATAAATTGAACCGACTTATTTAAAATTTTTGCCGCATCTTCAGGCGATATTGAAGCCTCACTCATATGATCACCTTCTTTCTAATCTTCATAGAATTTTGTCCAGCTGAAATTTAAGACATCAGCTATTTTTTTTGCCAATTTTGTTGATGGGCTTCTCTTGTTGTTTTCAATGTAGTTATACATTTGTTGGCTTACACCAATTTGTTTAGCTACCTGCATTTGAGAAAGTCCTTTTTTGTTTCTATAATTAATAAGCCAATCTCTTTTTTTCAAATTATCACCACCTTGTTTTATCAAACTTTTTGTTGTATAATATTGATATCAAAAAGGAAAGGAGGAATGCTAAAGGAGACTTTAGAGTTAATTCTTGCGGGAATTGGTTTATGTCATTTATTAGACATTATTGTCAATTTAAAAAACAGAGACTAATCTCTCATTATCCAATGAGGGATTCCTGCAATTCCTTTTTGGTATCGTTTGAAATCAAGTTCTAGTTTGGTCGCTGACTTGATTTCTTTTTATAGTCACTCTTGACTACAATTACATTATACAACCTACGGTTGAGTATGTCAACAGTAAAATAGAAATTTTTTTTATTTTTTTAATTTATAGTTGAAAACATTAAACAAAAAGTTGTATAATGAACTTGAAAGGAGAATTTGTATGAAATTTTCTGACAATTTAAGATTATTGAGAACTAAACATAGGTTATCTCAAAAAGAAATTGGAGATATTGTTGGTGTAACATCTCAAGCAATAAGTAAATGGGAAAATGGCATAGCAGAGCCAGACAACGATTCATTATTGAAATTATCTAATTATTTTAATGTGTCTACCGATTACTTGTTAGGAAAAAACGACGTAGAAAATCAAAGTATACGATATGACGATGAATTAGAAAAAGTACTATTTAGCAAAGCTAAAGATTTAACAGATGATGAAAAGAAGACTATTATAAATGTAATTAATGCTATAAAGAAAGATATAGATAAAGATTTAGATAAATAAGCACGAGCAGTATTAGTGCTTAATGAAAGGAAGTGTTGTCGTGCTTATATCTTTATTAAGGGGCGAAATAAGTCAAGATGAATATATGAATTATAATAACGTTAAAGTCATCACAGTAGGTCTTCCAAGGCGTATTTATGGCTTTATATTTAACTACAGAAATATTAATCTAATTATAATAAATAAATATATTTCAAAAGAAAAATACAATGCAACATTGCTTCATGAATTTGCACATTTAGAATTAAATCACATATATAAAATTTGTTTAGATTTTAAAATCGAAGGAATAGAAGATGAAGCTGATAGGTATGTGTTTTATTTATATAACATTATTAAAGGTGGTGAATTTTAATGGGTATATTTAAAGTAGAAAAGAAAGACCAATGTTCAATATGTGGTGAATTTTATGTTGCTTGTTACAAACTAAAAGACAAGTCAAAAATATGCAAAAATTGTATTAAAAAAATAGGTGGTTATTGGACTAGCTCATGGGTAAATATGACAAGAGATGAAGCAATAAAGACAATTGAAGGAAATAAAGAAATTGTTTGCCCAATGTGTAATAAAGTGGAAATAAAAAAACATGATAATGTTTGTGAAAATTGCAAAAGTTACATGATTTCAAATGCCCAATATCTTCAGGAAGCGATTAACAGATTTTCTAATGACATTGAAAAAGGTTATAAACATATCGACCCATATTTGAGTAGATATAAATTGATATTAGAACAATATAAAACAGCTTATGAATATGCGAAATATTTGCCAGAAATATTTAAATTAGACCCACCAACATACGAAGAAGCCTTTAACAAATATTTAATAAAAGTAGATAATACTATTTCTAAAATGAAAAAAGTTATTATTCATAAATTACAAATGACTGGCGAATCTTCTTATTTAAAAGAATTAAAAAAAATTCGAGATGAGATACTCGAAGCTCAAATAAATTACCCAGAATTTGCAAAGGTTTTAACTATTGATGATATACAGGAGGTCTTAAAATGAAAGTTGGATTTAGAGTACCTAGTTTATCAAAAAGTTTAAAAGCCAGAACAACCGGTAAGATTAAAAGAACTTTAAAAAAGAAAGTTATACCTTTTTATGGTAAAAAAGGCATGGGAGTTATAAATGACCCTCAAAAAGCGATATACAACAAAATATATAATAAAGTAACCGTTGATACTATTAAACCAGTTCGTAAAAAAATAGATAAAAAAATCAAAGATACATTTGATTTTAGGATAAAATAAAAAAGATAGTCCCCTCGCCAAAGTAAGACTATCTAAAATTAAGCTAACACAATTAGAAAATACCATAAAGGTAAATCCTTTTGTGTACTCTAATTGTAACATTTTTACGTAAAATTTACAAGGAGTTGATAAAATGAAAAAGATTAAGAACCCAAAAAGATTAAAAATGCCAAATAAATTTGGATCAATATCCTTCTTAGGAGAAGGTAGACGTAGGCCTTTTATGATGAGAGCACCAGCGACTTATGATGACGACGCGAAAGAAATAAGACCTATTCTAGGTTATAGCGATGATTATTATGAAGCATACGAGACTTTACTTAAATATCATAAGAAGTCACAGGAGAAAGAAGGCACTTTACGATTTAGCGATTTGTTTACCTTGTGGTCCGAATACAAAAAGAAAAGGTTTAACGACTTGAAAGAAAAAGGAAAATTAAAAAAGAATCAACGTGTCGCTTATGCTGCAAACTATGATTCTGTATACAATAATCAATGTAAACCTTTACATAACAAGCTTTTATCAGATTTATGCAGTGCGGACTTTCAAAATATCATAGATAATTGCGATAAAGGGTATACTACTAGGAAGTATATAAAATTATTAGGGGGACAATTATTCGAACACGCAAATTATTTAGGTATAAAACTAGATAAAGAAATAATAGATAGGCTTGAAGTTGGCGACACAGATAAATCTACAAAGCATAAGATATTTACAGATGATGAAATAGATTTATTGTGGAAAAACTTAGAAAATAAACAAATAGACCCGCACGGCATAATAGATATAGTTTTAATAAATCTTTATACTGGCATGAGACCAACAGAACTATTAGAAATGAAAACATCTAATATAGACCTTAAACATCAAATTATGATAGGTGGTATAAAGACCAACGCTGGAATTGATAGAGAGATACCTATTCACAATAAAATTTTACCTTTAATAGAAAATAGATATAACCTCAAAAATGAATATTTAATCACAAAAGAAAATAGTAAGCCTATTCTTTATAGACATTACCTAGATTTATTTAAAGATGTAATGCAAAATCTTAATTTAGATCATACACCTTATGATTGCCGTTCAACGACAGCAACAAAGTTATATAACGCCGGAATTGACTCACTAATTTATAAATTGATACTTGGTCATGATGTGAGTGACATAACTGAAAAGCACTATATAAAAATAACATCTGAGCAAAAAGTTGAGGCAATAAACAAGTTAAAATAAAGTGTTGCCAACTTGTTGCCAACCTGTTGCCAACGGTCTCACATTCATACGATTTCAAAACAATTGTTTGTGTTTTACAAAATTTATTAAAATATGAAAAAAGCCTTTAAAAATAAGGCTTTTTAGTTATCTAAAGTGGTGACCCGTTCGGGATTCGAACCCGAGACCCTTTGATTAAAAGTCAAATGCTCTACCGACTGAGCTAACGGATCATTGATGGTTGCCTCGGCTAGATTCGAACTAGCGAATGCCACAGTCAAAGTGTGGTGCCTTACCGCTTGGCTACGAGGCAAGCAATGGTGGAGGGAGATGGATTCGAACCATCGAACCCGAAGGAACAGATTTACAGTCTGCCGCGTTTGGCCGCTTCGCTATCCCTCCATGGGAATTACGGTACAGGCTTATTTTCAAAAAGTGGTTGCCTCGGCTAGATTCGAACTAGCGAATGTCACATTCAGAGTGTGATGCCTTACCGCTTGGCCACGAGGCAATGGATTTGGCGAAGAGGGGTGGAATTGAACCACCTTTCACCTATCCCCTTCGTTAATGGTGCCGGAAATAGGAATTGAACCCACAACCTACTGATTACAAGTCAGTTGCTCTACCGATTGAGCTATTCCGGCAAAAAAATGGTGGGCGATATAGGACTCGAACCTATGACCCCCTGCTTGTAAGGCAGGTGCTCTAACCAACTGAGCTAATCGCCCATAAATCATTAGTAGACGTATTTAATGATAACATCATAATTACTATTTGTCAATACTATTTGTTTTATTTTTTGCGATTTTCAATTTATAATTGATCCAATATGGCAATTTATACTTCAATGTAGAAAATCCATGTGGAGTTTCGATTATTTTTCTCTTTTTTGGTTTACCATTGATTTTATAATTTATGTTACGAATACTAAGTTTAAGGTGATATTCTTCATCGTCAACAGCAAGTATCTCTGTATATATATGGTCCCCAACATTTAGAAAATTATGAATATCACGAACAAATCCATTGGAAATTTCGGATATGTGAATTAAACCATTATAATATTCATCAAATGAAACAAAGGCTCCATAAGGTTCGATGCCTGTGACAATTCCTTTGACTACGTTTCCTTTCTCGTATTTTGCCATAACTCCACCCCACATCCATTATAACACATAATTTCCAAAAAGATTTACGGAAATTTATTTTTATGATATAATTTTTTTGGTGATGAAGATGACTGATGAAGAAAAAATTAAAGATATTTTGAATAAATTAAGACCTTTTTTATTAAGTGAGGGTGGCGATTTAAGTTTTGTAAAATACGAAGATAATATCGTTTATATAAAGATGCTTGGAGCTTGCGTAGGGTGTGGTCTTATCGACTATACTTTAAAAGATGGAATCGAGAGTGCTATTAAGGAAGAGGTTCCAGATGTTAAAGAAGTTATAAGTATCAATTAATTTTCTAGCCAATCTATGGGCTGAAAACGCATGAAAGATTTATAATATTTATAAATCTTTTTTATTTGGTTTTCATAGTCAGTAGCTTTTTCGGTAATTTTCACAAGTTCACTCTCAGCAGCATTTCCGGTTATAATCTGTTCATATAAGTCGAAGTAATATGTCGGATAAATCATTCTCGCTAGAAACATAAAATATTCGTATGTGCTTAATTTGACACTACGAAAATAAATGGATAATTCTTCGTCAATCGATTTTCCGTTAAAAAAGCTGGTTTTAAAATATTCAGCGGCATCGCGCACACTTAGATCGGTAATAATATTTAACGGATTATAAAAATTAAAATTAATATTTTGATTAAGGCGACGATGGGAATAAACTAGACTGACACTCGTTTTTTCAAGACTGTTTACAATTTCAATTGCTGTTTCGGCAAGGCCAATATAATAACTAAAACTTTCTCTGATTAAAGGATATTTAAGACCAAGCATGCTGGTTTGATATTCTAGGTAATCGTTTTTTTGGGCCCACATATTTGACCAGTCTTTATTATCTGAAAACAGTGGTGATTTAAGTTTAGAAAAGTTAATGATATCTTTAATAGTAATTGTACTTGGTTCATAATTTTTCCTTAAAAGAATATATGTTTCATTATTGATTTTCGTAATTATTTGGCCTTCTCTGTTAGGTATTATTTGATGAACATAAAGGTGATTTGCTAGAAGGTTTAGATCTAATTCATATATTTTGCCTATTTCTTCGGCGCTATAAGGACATTTAAAGAGTAAGAAAACTGCGCCATCTAATTCAAAATAATAGTAATCTTTAGTTTGGTTTATTTGGTTTGGGTACATATTATAGTAGTAATTGATAACGTTTTTCATAGTAATCACCTCAGTTAATTTTATGAAAAAATAAACGTATCCATTACAAATTACCAAATTAATTAGGCTTTTAATTTACACCTTTTAAATTTTTTCGAATATGTTATATTGAAAAGAAAGGGTGGATTATAATGTGTAATAACAATACTGGCGATAGTAGATGTATTTCTGACATCCTAAAAGTCATCAATATTTTACAATGTAATGCTGAATGTCCTGATCAATGTCTAGATACATGTGATCGCGGATTTTTAGGAAACACAGTTGCTTCACTGGGACTTAATACAAGACCTATTATGCTTTATACTTGTGCAGGAAATGGATCTCCATGGACAATGCCAACAACAAAAGAAAATGTCGATTGTACAACTCCAGGTGTAACTTGTTCTAGTGTATTTAGAGTTGAAAAAGTCGATGACAACTGTGCAACCTTCAGAGTTTTAGCAGCTAATACTGATCCGACAACTTCTGGTACAAGACCTTATGTTTCAACTAATTCGTTCTTTACAATGAATTTAAACTGTGTTTGTAGTTTAAGATGTTTACAAGATACTATCGTTGAGGGTGTTTAAAAAAGAAAGTTTCGGCTTTCTTTTTTAATAATTACTATGTTTTCCTTTGACTGTATAAATATAGATAGCAACTAAAAAATCATCAGTAAATAAAGGAATGTATTTGGTAATTTTATTTTGGTTTTGAAGGTTATCATAGAAGAATTTAACAATCTGACGATGATCGATTAGATTATCTATTTTTTTATCTTTGAGTTTGCCAACTATTTTATTGATATCGATTTGTTCAACTTCGGATAAGCTTTTTAAAAGACCACGGTTATAGCTATTTATTCGGTAAATTATACTTTCATCAAAGTTTAAGATGAGACCGGCTTTTTCCACAATATAATTAAAATTATTATATGATGTTTTTTGATTTAAGATATTTTGAAATATATCGGTTTCAAATAGTTTTTTCAGAACTTCATTTTTAGTATTGTCAAAAATAAAGTGAAGGTTTTGTTTAAAAATTTCCCCATATTTTTCGTAGTTTTTGACTAATTGGCCTTTTTTGAAGGTTAGTTTATCTCCATCTAATTTACCAAAAGTTTTCATAGCGTCGTTATAGCCTAATTTAATCGTGTGGCGAGCAGATATACTGTCAAATATTAAAAATGAAGGAATATAGTTACGCGGGGCAATGTAGGTTACGGAAACACCTTTATCGATTAATCTTTTTTTAAACCCTATCGCTCGAAGGTCAACGGCAACTACTTCGTCAGCTCCCATTTTGATAGCTAGATTGATTGGAATATTATCGTAATATCCACCATCGATATATAATTCATCATTAATAACGTGCGGTTTGAAGGCTGGGTAACATGAGGCTGAGGCAATGACGTAATCTTTGATGTTATCTTGGTTTAAGTCTTTTTTAGTTTTTAAGATGGGTTTATTTTTAGTAAGGTTGTAAGTTACTAGGCCAAAATCCATTTTAGAGGTGAAGAATTTTTTCGGTTTAAAATATTCTTCAAAGATATTAGATAGTTTGGATGGGTCAGTCCCACCTTCGTTAATAAAATTTTTTAAGTGTGTCATATAGATTTCGGGTAGTTTTAAATCTTTATCTAATGGAAAATCATTTTCGTTATAAATAACGGAAAAGCTTATTTTTTTCCACAGCTTTAAGGCATGACGCAAATCATTTTGAACTATAAACACTCCATTAATCGCACCAATAGATGTTCCAGTTACGATATCAATATTTTTTTTCATTCTTTTCAAAGCCGTGT
>DVFV01000070.1 GCA_018713045.1 Candidatus Coprosoma intestinipullorum
AAATGTATGAAAATCAGAAAGTTAATAGTAAAAAAAGATATTTAGAACAAGAATTATATAATATTTGCAAATATAAAAAATCAAGTCTTAATTTTAAAAAATTTGAACCATACATAAATAATGCCATCAAAAACGAAAAAAACTTTGCTGAAGATATTTATGAACTAAAAAACAATTTAGGAAGCAATGTTGGTCTATTGGTAAAAAATATAATTAATAAAAAATAAAGCCAGTAATGGCTTTTTTGTTTATAAATTTTTTCTTGACTTCTCATATTATTACCTTTACAATAGAAATAGGGGATTATCCCTATAGTAATGGAGGTAAAATATGAATCATATTGTTTTCTCCATTTTGCTAGTTTTAATTGGACTTTTTGTTGGTATTATATTTATGATGATTTTAAACTCCTTAAAAGTCTTATCAGCTACTAAAAAAGCCGATAAACTACTTGAAGACGCTGAAATACAAGCTGATAAACTAAAAAGAGATAGTATCTTAGAAGCTAAAGAAGAAAATCATCGACTTAAAGCAGATTTAGATAAAGAAATTAAAGAGAAAAAAGCAGAAATCAAAGAGTCTGAAGACCGTCTTTTAGCTCGCGAAGAAAGTATTGATCGCCGTGATCAAACCCTCCAAAACCGCGAACAAATATTAGACAGCAAAGAACAAGACTTAATTGATAAACAAAAAGATATTCAAAAAGAGCAAGTGGAGTTAGAAAATACCAAAAATGAACAAATAAAACTACTCGAAAAAATTGCTGGATATTCTAAAGAAGAAGCTAAAGATGAAATCATGAAAAAAGTTGAAAACATGATGAATCTTGAAATTGCTTCATACATCAAAGATCGCGAAGCTGAAGCTAAATTAGAAGTTGATAAAAACGCTAAAAATATGCTTGTAACAGCTATGCAAAGATATGCTGGTGACGTTGCTGGTGAACAGACAGTAACTGTCGTTACCTTACCAAACGATGAAATGAAAGGAAGAATCATCGGTAGAGAAGGAAGGAACATTAAGACGATTGAAGCTGTAACCGGAGTTGATTTAATAATCGATGATACTCCAGAAGCTATCGTTCTATCAAGTTTCGATCCATATCGAAGAGAAATAGCTAGACTTACAATCGAAGCCTTAATCAAAGATGGTCGAATCCATCCGAGTCGTATTGAAGAAGTATACGATAAAACTGCCAGTGAAATGAAAGCTAAACTTATGGAATATGGAAACGATGCTCTATTCGAACTAGGTCTTACCAAAGTTGCTCCAGAATTAGTGGAAGCCTTAGGTAAACTTCATTTTAGAACAAGTTATGGTCAAAACGTTTTAAAACACTGCGTTGAAGTTGGCCATTTAACTGGACTTTTAGCTGCTGAACTAGGTGAAAACGTAACCCTAGCTAAACGTGCCGGACTATTCCACGACATTGGAAAATCTATCGACCACGAAGCTGAAGGAAGTCACGTTGAATTAGGATTAGACTTAGTAACTAAATACGGTGAAAACGAAGTCGTTAGAAACACTGTTGCCTCACATCATGGTGATTGCGAACCGACATCAGTAATCGCTGTTTTAGCTACTATTGCCGACGCCTTATCTGCATCTCGTCCAGGAGCTAGAAACGATTCTCTAGAAAACTATATAAAAAGATTAACTGACCTAGAAAACATCGCAAACGAAATGGACGGCGTTGAAAAAGCCTATGCTGTTCAAGCCGGACGCGAACTTAGAGTAATCGTTAAACCAAGTGAAATAGATGATCTTCAAAGTCATAAATTAGCTCGTGACATTAAAAAAGGAATTGAAGAAAAACTCCAATATCCAGGAACAATTAAAGTAGTTGTTATTCGTGAAACAAGAGTAATTGAGGAAGCTAAATAAAGCTTTCCTTTTTTAATCCTCAGGATTTTCTGTTGACCCAGTTGTCGCTGTACCTAAAACGATAATAGCCGCTACTACAGAAAGTATTCCTGCTATAATTTGCTTGTCTGCATCTTCTAAATTATCTTGATTATAAAGTAATTTTAAATTTTTATCCCGCACATTGATTAATAAAAACCCCAAAGAAACAGTCAAAGCTATAAGCCTATTCGTCCTTAAAATAGCAAGTTCCACATCTTCGTTATATAATGGTTCTTTATCTTCCATCTTTAAAATCTCGTTATAAGTAATTGTCAGTGAAACAAGTAACGTTCCGATAAAAATAAAAGTAAGTAAAAGTTGCCACTTAAGTAGTTCACTTTCCTCTAAATTATAGTTAGTCATTACCTCTCCCAAAGCTTTTTAAGCTCTAATAATTCACTCACTGTCACAAACTTATATCCTTGCTTTTTAAGTTCTTTTATTACAGATGGCAAAGCATTAACCGAATATTCGTGATTATCGTGAAACAAAATAATACTACCACTTTTCACATCCTTAAAAACATTAGACATAATTCCCTCGGTACTTTTAACTGACCAATCTCTAGAATCCACATCCCATAAAACAAAAGTCAAATCGATATAACTTTTAAGAGTATTGTTATACCCACCATAAGTCGGTCTAAAAAGAGTAGGTGTATATCCCGTCACCCGCTTAATCTCATCCTGAGTCTTACTTATCTCATCCTTAACCCCTTCTTCCGAAAGCCTTGTCAAATACTTGTGATCATAAGAATGATTGCCTATCTCATTTCCCTCACTAAGCATCTCTCTTAAAACCTCACCATAAAAAGAAACCTTATTACCGATAAGGAAAAAAGTCCCGCAAGCATCATATTTCTTCAAAATATCCAAAATATCTTTCGTATACTTACTTGGACCATCGTCAAAAGTTAAAGCCACCACCTTATCCTCTTCGTTTATCGTATTTTTTTTAAAATTCAAATAAGTATTAGTATTTTCCTCTCTATCGACATCTATCAGTAAATTTAGACTATCTAGAGGAATATCTAAATAAACTAGCTCATCATTAGTATCCTTAAGTTGGGTAGGATTAAAATAAATAGTTAAATTCTCATCATCCATAGTAAAAAAATCATAACTTACATTACTTAAATAATCCATATCGGCATCCTGATACTTACTTAAAAGTTCTTTTTTTATATCGTAATCCAGTACATCTAAATCATCGACGATATCCTCCATGGTCAAAAACTTTTCACTTTTTTTATTATAAGTAAATGTTTTAATCTTGCTTACGGTTTTATCAGTAACAATCTCTGTTAAAATACTGACATTTATAACCTCGTCGTTTACTTCTTTATATGTATAAGAAATATTAAGCTCTGGCTTTCCATCGTAATCGGAATTTTTAAACTCAGCCCGTACTTTATTAATATAAGAACTTATCGCCTCATCTAAAGCACTCACTTCCGTAACCGGATAATTTATTGAAACTAAAGCATCCTTGTTTTCAATCTCAGTTAAAATCTCCGGCTCACTTTCACACCCTGAAATTAGTAAACATATAATCAAAAAAAAGACAAATTTTCGGCCCATTATAACCACCTATATAATCATATGTCACCATCACAAAATATATTCTAAAAAGCGAACATTTTACCTTTTGAAAAGCAAAATAAAAGAAAAACAAAAAAGCAAAAAATCAAAAAAACGAAAAATCAAAAAAATCTAAAAACTTATTTTTCTAAAATAAATATTTTTTAAATTCAAAAACCAAAACCACGATTTTCCTTGCAAATAAAAGGAAAACAGTCAAAAACACACTTAAAATAACAAAAAGCAAAAATGTCAAAAATAAGCAAAACGAAAAATTTACATTTTTTAAAAACTAAAAATACCAGAAAATAAAGGCAAACTCCAAACTGAAATTTTTTTCATAAAAAAAGCGAACATTTTCTATTGACTATCACCCATTTCATAGTCTATAATGTACTCAGAGTAGGAGGTACAAAAATGGTTGATGAAGAGAACTTAAGCCATTTAACAGTTATAAAACGAAGTGGAAAAAAAGTAGAATGGAATGGAGCAAAAATTGCGATTGCGATAAAAAAAGCTTTTGATGCCCTAGAAAAACAAGAAGGAGAAGACTTATATACCGAAAAAGATGTTAATAAAGTCTTTAACTCAGTTGTAAAACAAATTGAAAAAGAATATAAAGATCAAGATAAAATCAAAATTGAAGCAATTCAAGATATTATCGAAGATAAACTAAAGAAAAATTATGAAGATGTTTATAAAACATTCTCTGAATATCGTGAAAGACGTAATAAATCCCGTCAAGCCTTCATCGGCGAAAAGAAACAGCACAAATTTGTTAAAGCTATCGAAAACTTAGGTTTAAAAACCGCTGGCGAAGAAGATGCCAAAAGAGAAAACGCCAATGTCGATGGTGATACCGCCATGGGAACAATGCTTCAATATGGAAGTACAGTTTCCAAGGAATTTGCTAAAGCATATTTGATGAAACCTAAATTTGCTGAAGCCCATGACAATGGTGATATTCATATCCATGACTTAGACTTCTGGCCAATGGGAACGACGACTTGCTGCCAAATAGATTTAAAAAAATTATTTAAAAATGGTTTTTCAACCGGACATGGTTTCTTAAGACCACCTAAGGATATTATGAGTTACACCGCTTTAGCAGCTATCGTTATCCAATCAAATCAAAATGATCAGCACGGAGGTCAAGCAATTCCAGCCTTTGATTATTATATGGCTCCAGGAGTACTACTTACCTTCAAAAAACAATTTAAACAAGCTATCGCTGATTTCTTAGATTTAACTGGTTTTGATCATTTTATCAACATGGATAAAATAGCCAAAGACATCGATAAATTAGATTCGATCGACGTTGATCTAAGCATATTTGATTCATACGCCAAAGAATCAAGTGAAGTTAAAAAAATATTCAAAAAAGCTTATGACACCGCTTATAAGAAAACCGATAGAACGACTTATCAAGCGATGGAAGCATTCATTCATAACTTAAATACCATGCACTCACGTGCCGGTGCCCAAGTTCCATTCTCATCAATCAACTTTGGAACTGACACCTCACCAGAAGGCCGCATGGTTATGAAAAATTATCTTTTAGCTACTGATGCCGGACTTGGAAATCACGAAACACCGATATTCCCAATTTCCATCTTCAAACTAAAAGAAGGAGTCAACTATAATAAAGAAGATCCAAACTATGATTTATTTAGACTTGCTTGTGAAGTTTCAGCCAAAAGATTATTCCCGAACTTCTCATTCATCGACTCACCATTTAACCTTGAAGGTTATGATCCAAACAATTACGAAACTGAAGTTGGTTATATGGGATGTCGTACAAGAGTTTTAGGAAATCACGTTGACCCAAGCAAAGCTATTACTCCAGGAAGAGGTAACTTATCATTTACTTCGATTAACTTACCAAGACTTGGAATTAAACACGGAATCGTTAGTGGTGAAACTGACCTAGATGGATTCTTTAAAGAACTAGGTGAACTTGAAGACCTAGTTAAAGACGAATTACTAGAGAGATTCGAGCACCAATGCTCAAAACACATCTATAACTTCCCATTCCTACTTGGACAAGGAGTATGGATTGATTCTGAAAAATTAAAACCTGGTGATAGACTACGTAAAGTCTTAAAACATGGAACACTTACAGTTGGATTTATCGGTTTAGCTGAATGTCTAAAAGCTCTAATCGGTAAACATCATGGTGAAAGCAAAGAAGCTCAAGAGTTAGGTTTAAAAATCGTCAAATTCATGCGTGATAGAGTAGACAAATATTCAGAAGAATATAACCTAAACTTTTCACTCATCGCCACTCCAGCTGAAGGCTTATCAGGAAGATTTACCAACATCGATAAAGCTATTTATGGAAAGATTAAAGGTGTAACCGATAGGGATTACTACACCAATTCATTCCACGTACCAGTTTATTACAATATTTCAATCGTTGATAAACTTAAAATTGAAGGTCCATATCACGCTTTAACAAATGGTGGTCATATCAGTTACGTTGAACTTGATGGCGACACAGCCATGAATGTCGACGCATTTGAAAAAATTATTCGCTTAATGCACGATAACAAAATGGGTTATGGGGCAATCAACCATCCAGTCGATCGTGACCCAGTTTGTGGATACACCGGTGTTATTGGCGACTACTGCCCAGGATGCGGTAGAAAAGAGTATGAAGGTGTACCAATAGAAAGAGTAAAAAACGCAAGTCTAAACTCTTGCGGAGGAAGATAGGAGGAATTATTTATGGAAAGAGAAAAAACTGTTGGACAAGGAGTAAAATTTGAAAGAATAAGAAGAATCACTGGTTACCTAGTAGGAACTACAGATAGATTCAATAACGGCAAAAAAGCCGAAGAACACGACCGTGTAAAACACGGAACAGCCGGCATTTTAAATAAATAATGCAAATACGTCTAGCCAGTACCTTACAACCAGATAGTATCGTCGATGGTGAAGGTATCAGAACCGTTATTTGGACCCAAGGCTGCGCGCATGCCTGTCCTGGCTGTCAAAACCCTGAAACTTGGGACTTCAAAGGCGGATTTCTAGTTGATCTCGAAGATGTTAAAAAGGAAATGGATAAATTAGAAGGTCAGCAAGGAATAACATTATCTGGTGGAGACCCGTTATTTCAGCCCGAAGCTTGTACTGAAATTGCTAAATACGCCCATAAATTAGGCATGGACGTTTGGTGTTACACTGGATTTAATTACGAAGACCTTTTAAAAAACAAAAAAACATTGGAACTTCTAAAAAACATAGATGTTTTAGTTGATGGTAAATTTATCATTGCCGAAAGAAGTTTAAATCTATATTTCCGTGGATCTCGTAATCAAAAAATCATCGACGTTCCCAAATCATTAAAAGAAGGCAAAGCCGTCGTTATCGAAAAATACATGAAAGAAAAAGATCAAAGTATGGGACCTACTAAAGAACAAGGAATATACATATAAAGGGGAAGTATAAATACTCCCTTTTTGTATTTATAGAAAGGAAGATTTTATGTCAAAATTCACACTACTGTCCGAAAAAGAATTAAACGAACTAACCAAATTGGGATTTAACCGTACCCCTAAATTTACTGATTATGCCATATTAACTGGATGTCAAGGATTTAAAAAGGACGGTGAAACATCAAAGTGGTTATTATCGTCAAATATTCAAACAAATAATGCTATCGTTAGTAAAGATGGCCTAATATTGGAGCTGGGAGATTCTCATATTTACCCGGCAGCTGTTGATAGTGAAGGAAAAATTAATTTTGCCGAAGAAAATATGCCGTTTTATGGAGTAAGACCGGTTACTAAATTAACAGAAGATATTGCACGAAATGCCAAGATAATTTATGAAAATTCTAAAACTATAAATCTAGAATATGGGGAATTTCCTCAAAACGTCACCTCTGAAGATTTAAGCACACAATTAAATGAACAAATTGCTAGCTATGAATTTCCAGACAATGTCAAACGATATCTCCCAATTATTACCTATTATAATCCGGAAAACCCTGTAAATTATAAAATAGACCGCATCAAACTACCATATAAAGAATACGTCATTGATGAAAATAAATTTATTTTAATGATAACCAGTAAAGACTTTTTAAGTGTAAACAGTATCTTAAACGACAAAACAAAAGTAATCAAAGATCAAAATTATTGGTTAGAAATAAAACCAATCAAATGGACCTACTATAAAGATATGGACCTTATGATATCCGATAATGTTTTATTTACAGGTGAAATGTCAATGGACAAAATAAAAGATTATGCCTATTTTTACGAAGATACCGATATTTATAAATATTTAGACGAAACATTTTCCAGAAACATAATTCCTAGTAAAAAAGAACCTGAAAAAGTTATCTCCTTAAAACCTCATAATAATGTCGTCTCCATGCACATTTCTAGATGAGCAAGTATAAAATTGTACTTGTTTTTTTCTAAAAAACTTTAAAAAATTTAGTAACTCTGTTATAATTTAAATGAGAATAGAAAGGAACAATGTTACATGAAAAGAGCCACTTATGTTGATAAGCAAGGTAATACTGTTAATCAAACATTTGAAAATAAAAAACCACTGTTAAATATATTCTTTATAATTGGAACCATACTTCCAATAGTTATGGTTGGATTTATTATTTATACGATGGTTCAAAATAACAATTGTATCAAAATTTATGATGCTATTAAATCTTCGGCCTTAAAATATCTCCAAGACTCTGAAGATTTACCATCAGAAGAAGGTGAGAGTACCAGAGTTTATATTGATAAACTATATGATGGATTCCTCTCAAGCTCTCAAACGAATAACCTTCGTTGTTCAGGGACTGTTAAAGTAACGAAATATAAAAATGATTACATCTATACCTTAGATGTTCGTGGTTGTGATAAATGTTCAACCAACATTAAATATACAACTTGGAGTAATGAACAAACAGCCTACCCAAGTAATCGCGCCATAGTCGACATCGTTCCTTATTATAATTACTACGAACGTGAAGTTAATAATACCGATTGGTCTATTTACCTAACTCAAGACGAAATATCTAAAAAAGAGTCAAAATATGGAGTTAAACTTCCTAAAGATAAAACAATTTTACCAGAAGTACCAACCGAAGCTAACGTTGTTGACATCGAAACTCAAAATAAATACCAATACCGTTATCAAGATAAAAGATGGTATTGGTATGATATCGAAGGTGATTACTCTGAATTTTCATCAGAACAACCAGAAGGATACGCCAATAAAGATGATAGAGTATTTATCCTAACTGACTGGACAGATTGGTCACAAAGTGCCCCAGAAGAAAAGGATTACCGTTCAGTTCAAACTGCCGTTGGCCGTAAATATTATTACTTAGATGGAAATGACAAAGTTTATTACAATAGTGGTCAATATGCCGCGCCAGAAGAAGTAGATACTGAAAAGTATGATCACTTCGATGATGATACAGTAACCTTATATCGTTATCAAGACCGTCAGTGGCGTTGGTATAACGGTCAAAGAAGACAGTACAGTATGCTTACCTCGACTCAGCCTGAAGGACGTCCATACCGCGATGATGACACGGAAACCTTAACTTCATTCAGTGGCTGGAGTGACGAAAGTAAGTTAAATGAGGAAAACCAGTCATACCGCATCGAAGAAAGAAGAACAGTCACTAGATACCGTCAAGTATATGAAATTCTATCTTTAAAAGTTTTAGATAAACCATTAAATCATGATGATTTTGAAAAAGAAATTGGTACATCTATCCCAGAATTCATGGAACGAGAAGATCGTAAGATTGAAATAACCTATAAATTTAAATATCGTAAACCAGCTTAATGAACTAGTTAAAAACTAGTTTTTTAATTGCTCATAAAAACATATATTGTAGTATGCAGAAAATAAAATTAAAAAAACATTTCGTGCCTAAGTTAAAACCTTTAAATATTGTCTTTATCGTTTTAATGTCGATAATTATAACAGTTTTAATATTACTAAAATACTTAAGTAATCAAATAACCCCGATTATGTTTGAATACTCCAAAACCGAAGCAAAAAAAATCTCCAGCATAGTCATTAACGAAGCTGTTGCCAAATATATTACCGAAAAAGTTGACCCAGACGAACTATTCAATATAACCAAAGATGATAACGGTGAAATCAAATCTGTCGATTTTAATGCCGCCATTGTCAATAAATACCTAACCGATGCCACTACCAGTATTCAGCAGGAACTGCGAAACATTGAAAAAGGTAACATCGACAAACTTGAATATAAAGACTATATATTTGAAGATTATGATAAAGATAACCTTAAAGAAGGAATTATCTACCGCTTTAGTCTAGGAAGTCTTTGGGACAGTAATATTCTCTATACATTTGGACCTAAAATACCTGTAAAAATAAACATTCTCGGAAATGTCACTAGTAAAATCGACACCTCGATAAAAAACTATGGAATCAACAACGCACTTATCGAAGTCTATGTCGAACTAAACGTCACCGAAAAATTAATTCTCCCTTTTTTCAATAAAGATGTCAAAATAAACACCAAAATTCCTGTTGCTATGAAACTTGTCACGGGAACCGTTCCAAGCTACTATGTCGATGGTGAAAACGCCCCATCAGTAACTATCCCATCTAATTAAAATGTGTTATAATAAAAACAGGTGATAAACACATGAAAAAAATCGAACTATTAAAAAATAAATACTTCTTAATTGAAAACTATAAAGAAGGATTTATTCAGAAAAACGTCGAAGACCTAATTACTGATTACTTTGCTGACTATGACTATATCTTAGGTGACTGGGCCTATAACAAATTAAGACTTAAAGGCTTTTGTGACAAAGAAAATCCTCTGTTTAACAAACACAATGATTACTCTAAAATTCACGATTACATCAAAAACAACTGTGCCTTTGAATGCAAATACTTTATTTTAAAAAAGGAGAAAACAAATGACTAAAAAAGAAAAGTGGAATGAATTAAATAAAAAAATTGAAAAATTAAATCCTCTTTATGAAAAACTGCTAGTTAAAATAACGAATATTCAATCAGATATCCAAAAAAATCCAAGTGAAGATAAAATTGAAAAATGTAGTAAACTCATTGATTTAAAAAACAAATATGAAGAGACCAAAAATATAATGAAATCACTTTCCCTTTTCGCCTATAAAGACGAAAACCCAGATAATTTTCTCGAAGGACTATGCGATTTAGACGCCTTAGACAGGGAAATAGATGAAATAAAAACAAATTTAAATGAGGCCTGAGAAATATACAAGGAAATTGTATATTTTTTCCCTGTGAAATAATTTTATAACTTGTGGTCAAAATATAAATAATCTGGTATAATGAATAATGATACGGAGGCTAGAAAGTGGAAACGAAAGAATTAATCAAAGAATATACTCAAATACTTGAAAAATCTCAAAACTTATGGAGGTCACTTTGACCCCGAAAAAAGACAAAATAGAATAAAAGAACTTGAAAGTGAAATAAATAAACCAAACTTTTGGTCTGACCGCCGGCATAGTAGTGAAGTCATGAATGAACTTAATTCTGAAAAGAAAATTTTAAATGAAGTTCAAAAACTTATAGATGATTCTAAAGACTATCTCGAAATGTCTCAAAATGCGGATGATGAAGAGACTGTAGATTGGTTAAATGAAGAATATGAGATTTTAAAAAACAAACTAGATGAAATTCAAACCGCTGTTTTGTTAAACGGCGAATACGACAAAAACGATGCCGTATTGGAAATTCATTCCGGCGCTGGTGGAACTGAAGCTTGCGATTGGGCCAATATGCTTTATCGTATGTATTCAAGATGGTGTGAAAAGAAAAAATATAAAATTGAAGTAGTCGACGAGCAACCAGGTCTTGAAGCAGGAATCAAAAGTATTACCATAATTGTCAAAGGCCTAAATGCCTACGGCTACCTCAAAAACGAAAAGGGAATTCACCGTTTAGTCAGACTATCTCCCTTTGATTCCAATAACCGTCGGCACACCTCATTTGCCTCTGTAAGTGTAACCCCAGTTATTGACGACACCACCGTCGTTACTATCGATGATAAAGATTTAAAAATAGACGTTTACCATAGTAGTGGAGCTGGTGGCCAAAGCGTCAACACCACTGATAGTGCCGTTCGTCTAACTCATCTACCAACTGGAATAGTTGTAACTTGCCAAAACGAGCGCTCACAAGTTCAAAACAAAGCCAAAGCTATGCAGATATTACGTAGTAAACTTTATGAACTGGAAGTAAAAGCCAAAGAAGAAGAAATGTCTAAACTAAAAGGTGAAATAGAAGACATAAACTTTGGTTCACAAATTAGAAGTTACATTATGCACCCATATTCATTAGTCAAAGATCACCGCACCAATATAGAAGAAACAAACGTTGGAAAAGTTCTAGATGGTGATATTGATAAGTTTATAAGTGCAAATTTAAGGGGAAATGTTAAGTGATCTTTAATCTAGTTAAAAAAAATAAAATAGATGGAACCGAACTCTTAAAAGAAATATCCAACAGCAAAAAAATTCAAAGATATTTCTATTTCGTAATCGGCATCCTAATTATGGCCATCGCCTTTAATCTCTTCATGAAAGAAGCTCATATCATGTCGGGAGTTAGTGGTCTATCGCTAATTACGGAACAAGTATTCGGACTTGATCCTTCATTAGTTATCCTAATCGCCAATATCATCTTAGTAATCGCCAGCTTTGTCTTTCTCGGTAAAGAAAAAACGACAAACACGATTATGGGATCTATCCTATATCCAGTATTTGTCAAACTTACTGAAACCATTCCAAATTATATCGATTTTACTGGGACCGAAACAATAGTTTTAGTTCTCTCAGGAGCTGTATTATCGGGATTTGGAACCGGCCTTATATTCAAAAATAACTTTACCTCAGGTGGAACAGACATTCTAAAACAAATATTAACGACCTATTTTAAAATGCCCTATAGCAAAACTAACATTTACTCAGAAGGTATAATTATCGTTTTAGGAGCTATTATCTTTGGCTGGACGTCATTTCTTTATTCAATAATTACCATATTTATCTCAGGTTATATCAGTGATCGTGTTATCCTTGGAATATCTGAATACAAAACAATGCAAATAATAACCAATAAAGAAGAACAAATCAAAGATTTTATTTTAGAAACCCTCCATCATGGAGTCACAATTATCGACGCTGAAGGAGGATACACTAAAAAAGCTCGCAAAGTATTAATCTCTGCCATTCCAACGAGAGAATACTTTGTTGCTACCGAAGCCATCAAGAAAATTGATCCAGAATCATTCGTTATAGCTATTGATACCTATGAAATTACTGGAAAGAAATAGAAGGAAGTGAGATTGTGGACTTAATCAGACTTACAAACGTTAAAAAAACTTACAAAACCGGAGTCACCGCTATTCAAGATTTAAACCTAACCATCTCTAAAGGTGAATTTGTCTTTATTATCGGTTCCACCGGTTGTGGAAAAAGTACGTTAATAAAAATGTTATATCGTGAAGAAAAACCGACAGCCGGTCAAATAATCGTTGGTGGAATAGATGTTGGTAAACTAAGAAATGGTAAAGTTTATAAAATCAGAAGAAAAATAGGAGTCGTTTTCCAAGACTTTAAATTACTTCCAAAATCAACAGTATATGAAAACGTCGCCTTTGCTTTAGAAATATTTGGACTTCCTAAAGATGAAATCCACTCTAAAGTTTTAAAAGCCCTTGAACTAGTTGGCCTAAAACATAAAGTCAAAAACTATCCGGCCCAACTTTCAGGTGGTGAACAACAAAGAGTTGCCATTGCCAGAGCCATCGTCAATGGACCAAAACTTTTAATCTGTGACGAACCTACTGGTAACTTAGACAAAAACACTGGTATGGAAATAATGAGAGTATTAGACGAAATCAATAAACTTGGAACAACCATCATCATGGTTACACATGATATCAACATAGTTGAACAAATGAAAAAAAGAGTTATCGTATTAGATTCAGGAAGAGTGGTAAAAGATTATGCAGAAGGAACATATAGAAGATGAAAACGCTTAGGATAATTGGAAGAAACATTCGTGACGCCTTTAAAGGTGTCTTCAGAAACTTTTCCCTATCTTTTGCCTCAATATCATGTATAACTATAACTCTAATCGTTGTAACCATATCTATAATTTTATCTGATAACGTTGATAACTTTACCAATTTAGTCGAAAGAGACGTTACTATTGTTGCTTTTATCGACAATGAAGCTGATGACAGTAAAATCGAAGAAATCAGAGAAGAAATCAGCTCCCTTAATAATATCGAAGAGTATGAATTCCGTTCAAAAGAAGAAATCACAAACGAAATGCGTGACTCATCAGACGTCTTTGATAGTATCATGGGCAATTGGACTGACGATGAAAACCCAATTCAAAATACATTCCAAGTCAAAGTAACAGATATCAACAAAATTGATAACGTTGCCAAGAAAATCGAAAAAATAGATGGGATAACCTTAGTAAAATATGGTGAAGGAATTGTTGAACAATTAATCTCAACCTTTGAATTCATTCACAAAATCTGTATTGGTGCCGTCATCGCCCTCATCTTAGTAACCGCTTTCCTAATCTCAAACACCATTAAAATTACTATCTCATCAAGACAACGAGAAATAGGAATCATGCGTTTAATTGGTGCCTCTAACTTAAACATTAGAATACCATTTATTATCGAAGGATTGCTCTTAGGCTTACTTGGATCAATCATTCCAGTCGCTCTAACGATATATGGATACAATAGTCTCTACCACCACTTTAATGGTCAGCTATTCTCACCATTTATTAAATTGATTGAGCCAGTACCATTTGTCTACTATACATCACTTATCTTAGTTGGAATCGGTATATTAGTAGGTATGTTTGGTTCATGGCGAGCAGTTCGCAAACACTTAAAAATCTAGAAGCTCTATTAAGAGTTTCTTTTATTTTATAAAAAAGCAAAATATTTCCTTCATATAAATATTAAATCAAAATTATTTCCTATATTTTTTGTATATTTATTTTAGAAAGGAGTCAATATATGAAAATATTAGTATTAAATATAGGAAGTACATCGTTTAGATTTAAATTATATGATATTAATCGATTGGATTTAATAGCTTCAGGCAAAATGGAAAATTTATCAACTGAAAATAGCTATTGCATATATGATAATTTAAATGGAAAAATAAAATTTGATTATAATGTTTCGAACGTATTTGATGCTCTATCATTAACAAATAAATTGATTTTAAACGATGCAACTGGAGTAATAGATTCAATTGATGAAATAGCAGCGATTGGTCATAGAGTTGTACATGGTGGCAATTTTTTTAAAAATAGCACTATAATTACAAATGACATTGAAAATAAAATAGAACAACTTATTCCATTAATGCCATTACACGGCCCAAGAACTCTTGAAACAATTAAATTATGCAAATTATTATACAAAAATAGTATTAACGTCGCTGTTTTTGACACTGCGTTTCATCAAACAATTCCAATTGAAAATCAATTATACGCTATACCAATACATTATTATACAAAATATGGAGTTAGAAAATATGGGGCACATGGTATATCATATAGTTCAGTATTAAAAAGATATACTGAAATAAAACAAATAAATAAAGATTCAATAAATACAATTATTTGTCATCTTGGTGGTGGATGTTCAATGTGTAATATAAAGAATGGAAAAAGTTTTGATACAACAATGGGATTTACACCACTTGCTGGATTGATAATGGCTAGCAGATCTGGGAACATAGATCCAAGCATAATTTTATACCTAATAAAAAATTGCAATATCTCAGTAGAACAGATTGAAAAAGAACTAAATGAAGAAAGTGGTTATTATGGCATAACAGGAGAAACCGATGCAAAGAAAATAGTTGAAGAAAGTTTAAAAGGTAACCCAAAAGCTATTATATTAAGAAAAATGGCAAATAATGACTTTAAAAAAAATTTACTTGGAATGATGTCTATTAATGAACCAGATTCTATTATTTTAACAGGAGGTATGGGAACCAAAAATAAAGAACAAAGAGAATTATTTTTAAGTGACTTAGAACATTTTAATATAATTATTGATAAAGAGAAAAATAACAAAGTATTTGATTCAGAAGCAATTATTAGCACAAATAAAAGCATACCAATATATGTCATTCCAGATGACGAAGAAAAAGAAATAGCAACAGAGTGTGTAAAAATATTAAGAAGGTGATACATTGAATATAAACGTTGCTCTAATTGGTTTAGGACCACATGCCAAAAGAATATATTTAAAATATTTAAAAGAACATGATATTAACTTTAAAATACTAATAGAATTAAAAAGTCATGGGGATGAGGCAAAAAAATATTTAGAAGAAGAAGGATTTAAAAATGTATTTATTTGGACGCTTCCAGACGAATATGCGGATTCATTAGAATTACCATTACGCTATGAAAGAGAACTCGAATTTATATGTAATAAGAATAATATTACTCACATAATTTCATCTACAGAACCAAAAGGACATAATATGTATTTAACATTTGCTTTAAAAAACAATATTAATATTTTAAGTGACAAGCCTATAACAGTAGTAAAAGGCATGGATAAATTAGAAAATA
>DVFV01000071.1 GCA_018713045.1 Candidatus Coprosoma intestinipullorum
TAGATTTTTAGATGTATATATGTTATAATGTAATTGTCTAGAAGAGATGTTATTATGAAAAACCTTCTAAGTATAACGATTGGGAATCTAATTCGCTGGTGGTGTAGAATACTTTAATTTATTAAAGGATCCTAAAGCTGGTGATGTGATGCCCACCTGGGAGATCAGGTTTTAATTCGTTAAGGCGTCCTTCTAGACTTTTTATTTTGAAAAAAACTGTTTACTTTTTTAGTAAACGGTTTTAATTATGTAATATTTTTTCAGTGTTTTTAAAGTTTAATTTAGCTATTTTTTTAAGTTCATCTTGACCGTATTTAGAAACGATAGTTTTACCGACTTCATCAACTTTAGATCCTGCCCCCTTAGGAATGTTTAAGTTATATTTTTTAGATAATTTTTCCATTTCTTTTAAGAAGATATATCTGCTTATAACTGCTCCGCAGGCAACAGAGAGACACTGGTCTTCGGCTTTGGTAATAAATGTTAAATCTCTTTGAACATTTGGGATGTTTTTTAAATAATTATAATAGACGTATTTTTCGGCAAACTGATCGATTACGATATAATCATAATTTGGATATTTTTTAGCCATTTCAGTTAAAACTTTATTGTGAAGGATGGCTTTCATGGCGTTCATATTGACATTTTCATATTTCTCATTATATTCTTCGTTTGTAAGCATCATCGTATAATAGGGGATGTGTTTAATGATTTGGGGAACGGTTTTAAGAATGTGTTCATCGGTCATTTTTTTAGAGTCTCTGATACCTAGGGTTTCTAAAAAGTTTATATCGTCTTTAGTTACGTAGGCAGCAGTTACGACGATTGGTCCAAAGTAATCACCGGTTCCAACTTCATCTGATCCGATGGTATTTGCATTATATATTTTAGGGTTTATTTTTTTATTCTCTTTTTTCTTTTCGCCAGCTACTTTCATATCTACTTTTTTATTCGGATTTAGATGTTTTTCCATTTCCTTCCACATGTTTGCGTCGATATCGGCACTTATACCTTGAAAGACAGCTTTGCCCGAGTTATAAAGGGTAACGACGGTATCTGCTTCGTCTGCTTGAAAGACAGCGTAAGGCGGAGTTTTAAGTCTTTTTTTATCTTCAAAATATTCGGCCATTTTGTTCATGGTGTTTTCGCTTACTTTGAGGGTAATTGTTTTTTGTTTTTCTTTATACATTTTGATCACCTGTAAATCATTTTAGCATAAATATCTGGGTTTCTCAATAAGGGGTTTATTTTTATTTTTTTTTGTAATATAATTATTTTAGGAGGACAAATAATGAATATAGTTGATATTTTAATAATTGTATTTATCCTTTTAGGGGCATTTATCGGTTTTAGAGATGGTTTTACTAAGGCTTTGGTAAATGCGGTTGGCGTTATTATCGTAACGGTAATTGCTTATGTATTAAAAAATCCGGTAAGTGAGATTTTGATGAGCTTTATGCCATTCTTTAATTTTGGTGGGGTTACATCTTTAAATATCGTTTTATATGAAGTGATCGCATTTTTATTGGTATTTAGTGTGCTGATGATTATTTTGAAGATAGTGGCAGTGACTACGGGTATTTTTGAGACTTTTTTGAAGTTTACAATTGTTTTGGGCATTCCGTCAAAGATACTTGGAGCGGTTGTCGGGGCGATTAAGAATTATATTTTAGTATTTTTCGCTTTATATGTTTTATCTCTTCCAACTTTTTCATCTTGGAAGTTTATAAATGAATCAAGTTACCGCGAACCAATATTATCAAAGACACCACTTTTATCAATGGTAGCTTCACAGACGGTTTCAGTGTTTGATGATTTTGCTTCACTTAAAGATAAGTATGAAAATAGTGATAATACAAATGAATTTAATTTAGAGACAATCGATATTTTCCTTAAATACAAGGTAGTAACGCCTAAGACGGTTAATAGTTTGATCGACAATGGAAAATTAGATATCGATGGGATTGAAAATGTTTTGAATAAATACAAGGAGGAATAGGTTATGGGAATTATAAAAGGAAATCAAGATAATTTTGAAGAATTAACTAGTAAAGGAACAGTTTTGGTTGATTTTTTTGCGACATGGTGTGGTCCGTGCAAGATGCTGGCGCCAGAACTCGAGAGTGTTTCACAAAAGATTACAGTTGTCGAAATAGATGTCGATGAGAATTTGGAGTTAAGTAGACGCTTTGGCGTAATGAGTGTACCAACACTTATTTTGTTTAAAGACGGCAAAGAAGTTAACGTAAATGTTGGATATATGCCAGCTGATGAAATTATCAAATGGATTAACCAATAGTGGTTAACTTTTTTATTATTTCAGGAAAAATATGAAATAACTAATAATATTTGACGTAAGAAAGGCATTTATATACGGTTTATTCATATGGTGCGGCTTGTAGTATACTTGAGCTTCAGTATATCTTTAAGTGGAAGTGGGAAACAGTTTGATCCATACACGATAAATTGAAAGATATAATAAAAGCCATACTTTTGATGTGTGGCTTTTAATTATGTTTTAATGTTTTTACTTTTGAAGTTATTTCAATTGTGATTTGTTTTTCAAGGTCTAATTGATGATATTCGATCCCACAACTATCGAACAATTTTCTTGAAGCAATATTGTTTTCAGAATCTTTGTATTTATTTGATAAATATACTACTTCTTTTATTCCCGATTGAATAATTATTTTTGCACATTCATTACAAGGAAATAGGTCGACGTAAATTCTGGCGTTTTCAAAGTCTTTTCTAGTTCCACGATAGTTTAAAACAGCATTCATTTCAGCGTGACATACATATGGGTATTTGGTTTCTAAGTTTTCTCCTTGGCGATTCCATGGAAAGTTATCGTCATCGAATCCGTTTGGGGCACCATTATATCCGACCGATAATATACGGTTATCGGCACTGATAATACAAGCTCCTACTTGGGTTGATGGGTCTTTACTGCGCATGGCAGTTAATTTGGCAAGGGCGATGAAATATTCATCCCATGTTAAGTAATTTAATCTTTTAGTCATATATTGTTCCTTTCTTTTTTTGTTTTCCTTTTTCAGGAGTTTTATTTTTTTGAATTTCTTCTTTATTTACTATTAAAATTTGATTAGAGTTTTCTTTTTTAAGTTTATATTTTGTCTTTTTTGGCGTGGTTATGCTTTTTTCTATTTTATTTTCTTTTGTATTTGATTTTTTTTGACTTTTTTCATTTGAGTTTTCAGAGTTTGATTCTTCTAGTTTTTCTTTTTTGCGATTGGATTTTGCTTTGGCTTCGCTGCGATATTGTTTGATATTTATTATTTCAAGAGGAATTGTTACTAAACTTAAGCCAAGGCTTGTAGTAGTTATGAGTTCTGGGCTTAGACCAAGAAAACTTGTATTACCCATAGAATGAGCTAGATAGCCGAGAATTAAGGCGGCAGAGAGTGGCCATATTTTTATTTTACCGATGAGGTTACTTTTGGGACTGTCTCCTTCTTCAAATGATTTGGCATTTATTAGGGAGATTGTTCCTTCGAGAAGACCGTTTACGATAAAGATAGGGGATATGGCAATTATTCCAACGATTAGACTTAGTGAAAATATTTTATCTGATATAGCATCTAAAACCGCACCTTCTTTGGTTTCTTCTTTGGCTATATATCTAGCTGCTTTGCCATCTAAAAAGTCCGATATGGCAAGTGTGCTTAAGAGAGTGACAAGGGCAGCTGGGGATGCTCCAGAGTAGGCCATTATCGGCATAGCTACACCACCGATTGCTCTTGTAAAACTTAGCCAGTTCGGAATTAGTGAGAGTTTATTTTTGGGGTTTATTAATGATTTAAAAATTAGTTTTGTATATTCTTTTATCTTTCCCATAGTTATCACCTTTTTTCTAAATACTTTAGCACATTTTCTCTTATAAGTAAATATAAAACTTGCTTTAGGTAGGTAATTATCTATGGCAATAGTTTGGAATAATGGAAAATTTTTGATATAATATTTTGTGGTGATACATGTGAAAAGAATATTCTTGGTGGCACTTGTTTGTGTTATTGTTGATCAGGGTATTAAGAATTTTTTGTGTTTTTCGATGAATATGGGAGAAAGCGTTTCGATTATAGATAATTTTTTCTCGATTACTTTAATTGGAAATACAGGGGCGGCTTTTAGTTTATTTAGTTCGGGAACGATTTTTTTGATTATCGTTTCAATTGTTGTTTTAAATGTGATTTATTTTTGGCTTATAAAAGATAAAAATTTGAATTTGTTCGAAGAGATTACTTATGGTCTTTTGATGGGCGGAATTACTGGAAATTTAATCGATAGGGTATGGCATATGCAGGTAATCGATTATTTAGATTTTAATCTGTTCGGATATAGTTTTCCGATATTTAATTTAGCTGATATGTTAATCGTTATATCCCTGCTCATGATTGTGATTTATACGTTAAAGGGTGATAAAAATGAAAATTCAGGTAAAAGAAGAAAACGTTCGGCTTGATCAGTATTTAGCAAAAGAACTTGATATAAGCCGAAGTCAAGTATTAAAGATGATTAAGAATGACGAGGTTTTAGTTAATGGAAAAAAGGTAAAAAGTGGCTATAACACTTTAAATGGTGATATAATAGATGTTAACCACGTAGATGATACTGAAATTTTACCAGAAAAGATGGATTTGGATATCGTCTATGAGGATGATTATTTGCTGGTTGTCAACAAGGCTAATGGTGTAGTGGTTCATCCGGCGCCAGGGAATTATCATGGGACTTTGGTTAATGGACTGCTTGCTCACGGAAAATTAAGTGATGTAAATGGTGAATTTAGACCGGGAATTGTTCACCGAATCGATGCTTATACGACAGGTTTACTAATGATTGCGAAAAACAATAAGGTTCACGAGGCTTTAGCTAAGGAACTTTCGGAAAAGAAGACGCATAGGAAGTATATCGCTTTAGTTTGGGGAACTATTCCAAGTGATACAGGTTTAATAGATGCGCCAATCGGAAGAAGTCCTAAGGACAGAAAGAAAATGGCGGTTGTTGCTGGTGGCAAGAGGGCGGTTACTCATTTTAGGGTTTTAAAGAGGTTTGCTAAAGCTACTTTAGTGGAACTTGTTTTAGAGACTGGAAGGACACATCAGATAAGGGTTCATATGGATTATATTGGGCATCCGGTGGTCAATGATCCTGTTTATGGCGGAGGGAAGCTTATCGATGATACAGGTCAGTGTTTACACGCAAAAGAACTTGGATTTACCCATCCGGTGACAGGCATGTATATGGAATTTGATAGTGAGCTTCCGGAGTGCTTTATGAATATTTTAAAAAAGTTTGAGTAGGTGATTTTATGAACGAATTAGTTATAGATAAAAAAGAAGAACTGGTCATGAAACTTCTTCATTATTTTATAACGGAGAGAGGTTATAGTCCGGTTATTATTAGGGGTATTCAAGATGAGATATGGCTTGAGAATTTAGATGATGATTATAAGATTGTCAGAATTGTGTCAGGTTATATTCACAACGACGAACAGTTTAAGTACGATTTATATAAGACTAAGTCTCTGCTTAAGACGATAAAGAAAAAAACGCTTTCGTTTAGTATGAATGCGCTTAGTATTTTCGTAAATTTGGGTGACAATGTCAATATGGATAATTTTACGGATCACAACAACATTAGTTTTGCTGAGGTTAATAGTATCGATGATCTTAAGAAATACCGTTTTGTAATCGACAGTTATCCGGATATTACAAAAGAGAGTAATTTTAAGGAAAAGGGTTTAGAGCTTTTTATGAAAATTACTAGTGATATAAATAAGAAAAATGAAGGAGAAGCCAAAATGAACGAGGAAGTATTTAGTATAAAAAAGCCAATTGTAACTTCAATATTAGTTTTTATCAATGTGGTTATATTTATTCTTTGTCAGTTTAATATTTTATCAATTTCTGATTTTGCAGTAAATAGAGATTTGATTATAAGTGGTCAGTATTATAGACTTTTTACGGGTATGTTTTTACATGCGAATATTATTCATATTTTGTTTAATATGTATGCTTTATATGTTATCGGTATGCAGCTCGAGAGTTTCCTTGGAAAAGGTAAGTATTTAGCTGTTTACTTACTTAGTGGTTTGGCTGGAAGTATGCTTTCTATTTTCTTCGATAATGGATTTAGTGTCGGAGCTTCTGGAGCAATATTCGGTTTACTCGGTTCGCTTTTATATTTTGGTTTCCATTATAGGGTTTATCTTGATAGTGTGATTAAGTCACAGATTATTCCACTTATCGTTTTAAACTTACTAATTGGATTTATGTCAACGGGTATTGACAACTGGGCTCATATCGGTGGCTTAATAGGTGGTATTCTTTCAACTATGGCTGTCGGTATTAAGTATAAATCTACTACTTTCGAGATGGTCAATGGGGTAATATTGTATTTGATATTTATCGGTTTTCTTGGTTATATGGTGTTTGTGAGAGGAATTTAAATTTCCTCTTTTTGTGCGGCAAAAAATGTAAATGGAAATGTGTTACTATTTTTGTTATAGTTATTTTAGTAAATAGGAAGCAGGTATTTTCCATGTCAACAATGAAACATTATAGAAATATGCTTTTTGATGATTATCAAAAATTAGAACTTAAAAATGCTGAATTAAGTAAAGAAAATAGATGCTTAAAATACGAAAATGATCTTCTCGAAAGGAAATATAATACCTTAATGAATAAATATAAATGTCTTAAAGAGAATATCATCGATAATGAAAAACAAAAATATCAAAAACAAATAGATGAAAAAGATAAAGAAATTGAAAGATTAAAATCTCTTCTTAACAATGATGGTACGAATAGTGGTCTACCTACAAGTAAAACTCCAATAAATAAAAACAAAGTTATACCTAATAGTAGAAAGAAAAGCAATAAAAATATAGGTGGCCAAAAAGGTCATAAAAAACACAAATTAGAAAAATTTAAAGAAGAAGATATTAACGAAATTGAATATATTGAGTTAGATAAATGTCCTGATTGTAATCATGAATTGATAGATACAAATGAAACGATTGATAAAGACGTTTTAGATTATAAATTAGTCACTATTAAAAAGAGAGTGAAATTCAAGAAATATAAATGCTTAAATTGTAATAAAGAAATACATTCAAGGATACCTAATGAATTAAAGGAAGAGATACAATATGGTCCAAACGTAAAATCATTAGTTTTAGAATTGTTAAACGAAGGATATGTTTCAATAAATAGAGTTAAAAGAATTATCAAAGGCCTAAGTCAAAACGACATTGATTTAAGTGAAGGATATATAGCTAAAGTTCAAAAAAACGCTTCCAAACAGTTAGAAAAATTTGAAAGTGAATTAAAAGATAAATTAATAAAAAGTTCATTACTTTATTGGGATGATACTGTTATTTTTGTCGATACTAAACGGGCGTGTTTAAGATTTTATGGTGATGACAAATTAGCGTTTTATGTAGCTCATAATCAAAAAAACAAAGATGGGCTTGATAAAGATGAGATACTTAAAAACCTTGATAATAAAACCAAAGTAATGCATGACCATAATAAAATTAATTACAACAAAGAATATTCATTTATCAATCTTGAATGCAATGCCCATTTACAAAGAGATCTTCAAAAAGTGATTGATAATTTAGATTCGAATTGGGCAAAAGAATTAAAGATATTAATATCAAATAGTATTAAAGTGCGAGATGAATATATAGCTAACAAACACATAATGACGAATTTACTAATGATTTCTTCGACGAATTTAATAAAATAATGTTATCGGCTATGGAAGAAAACAGAGAAAATGAACATGTGTATTATAAAGATATAGAAAAGACTTTAATACTTAGAATATTAGATTATAAAGATAATTATTTTGCTTTGGTTTGTGATTTTGATATTCCAACAACTAACAATTTATCTGAACGTTCACTTAGATCAAGTAAGACAAAATTAAAGGTATCTGGACAATTTAAGAATATAGATAGAGCGAAAGATTTTGCTACTATAAAAAGTTATATAGAAACTTGTTATAGGAACGACGTAAATCCATATAATGCTTTAATAAGATTATCTCTTGGCGTACCTTTAACTATGAACGAAATTTTAGGCGAAGAAAAATAGCGATTATCTCCGCTATTTTTAAGTGTAATTATCTGTATAGCTGTGAATAGTAACGAAAATGTCAAGTTTTGTAAAATAATGTAACAAAATTAATAGAAAAAATTGTCTAAAAATGTTATAATTATGTTAGTAGAATAATAAGGAGGATGCTTAATGAAGAAACTTTCAATTATAACACTTATTTTAGCAATTGTCTTGACGAGTTTTATGCCGTTTTATAAGGTAGAAGCAGCTACTCCTTATACGGTTGAAATGGTAAGTAATAATACTAATAATGCATATGTTGGTTCTTATTCATCTTATGAAGATGCGGTAAAAGCGATGAATAGTCAAAATTCTACAAGTACTAGTGTAGCAACTATTTATAAAGATGGTGTTCCTATAGATAGTAAGTATGCAATATTTAAGTTTAAACCTACTGCTAATAATGAATATTATAATTTATATAGTTCAAGCACTGGACCTATGTATACAGGTATACATACTAATTCTGGTAGTGAAGCTGCTTTGCTTGGCTATTCAACAAACGGCCGTGTCAAAATTATGATAAGCGGTTACGTTGGGTGGACAGAAATTGAAAATGGCGTGATTACTCCGATTTCTCTGCTTGCGGTAAATGGAAATACACTTTATGTTCCTGGAAAATCGAATAAAGTGCGAGTGTCCCCTTCAACAACAGCGACAGTTATCGCTACTATAACATCACCTCATACGTTTACTTATACAGAAATAAAAGATGATGGTGATAATATCTGGTATAAAATAAGTTATGATGGAAGAGATGCATGGATTGCTAAAGGAGATAGCATGACAATATACAATAATGGCGATTCAAGTTTAAATACTTATTACGAAAAAAATAAGGATTCTGGTAATTTAATTCATCATTTTACTTACTATGCTGGTACAGGATATGGCAATTCATTTACAAATTTGGGCAAAGCTCCTGATTATTTAACTCCAGGTGTTAAATATTATAGTTTTGACGGTAATTACTTTTATTCAACCTTAACAGATATGCTTGATGATTATAGAAACTTTAGTTATAATGGCAATGTTACTGTTGGTGATTATAATAGGAGTATTAATAAAGACAATCCTTTTTATGCCTATTTCTTATATTTGCCAAGTCATTCGGTTACTGGGTATACTGCTGAAGATTTTGATAATATTATTGCAAGCAAAGGGTATACTGCTTCAACCTCAAAAATGTATGGCACTGGTAAATATTTTAAGGAGGCTGAAGCAAAATATGGTCAGAATGCATTGACAGCTTTTGGTACTGCTATAAACGAAAGCGCATATGGTACTAGTAGAATTGCAATGGATAAAAACAATTTGTTTGGATATGGTGCATATGATAGTTGTGCTTATGATTGTGCAAAAACTTATGATAGTCCTCGAGATTCAATTATTGATTATGCGAAAACATCTGGTAGTAGTTATTCTTTGGTAACAGGAAATAATTATCATGGCGGACATTATGGCAATAAAGCTGGTGGTCGCAATGTAAGATGGGCTACAGATCCTTATTGGGGTGAAAAGCAGGCTGCTAATTCTCTTTCTATTGATAATTCTTATGGGGGCAAAGAATATAATTCTACAACGATTGGTGTTGCAAAAAAAGGCCACGTTTGGGTTCAAGTGTTTAAGAGTCCAAATCAATCTGATTATTTATATACGATGAAAAATCCGAATAGTAATGAAAATATTTATGATATGTCAGTTAGTATAGTTGATAAAGTTCAAGGCGTAGATCAAGAATATTATAAAATATATACTGATTTACCAGCTTCAGATAATAATGTGTTTGGATATGTTAAAGTTTCTGATTTTAATGTTTCAAATAATCAACCTGTAATAATTGCAAATGATTTAACTATTACTGAGGGAAGTTCGTTTAATCCAATGGATTGGGTTAGTGCGTCAGATGTAGAGAATGGTAATTTAACTGATAGAGTTACTTATGATAGTGATGTTAAACCTGATGTAGAAGGTACATATCATGTTACATACAATGTTGTTGATAATAGTAATTTCCATGCCAGTAAAACGATAACGGTTAAGGTTGTTTCTAATGAAATGCCTACAATTGAAGCTTCTAACCGTGAAGTTAAGCAATTTAGTGAATTTAAATATATGGATGGTGTTAAAGCGACAGCTGCAGACGGTACTGATATTACAGACGATGTAACTTATGAAGAAACAGTAAATACTGATGTTGTGGATACTTATGAGGTTACTTATAAAGTTAAGGATTCTAAAGGTAAGGAAGCTAGTAAAACGATTACTGTTACAGTTATTCCTAATGAAAAACCTGTAATTAATGTAGAAGATAAGGAAATTTATTTAAATAGTGATTTTGATCCACTTGATGGAGTTACGGCAAGTGATGCCGAAGATGGACCTATTACTGATATTGAATATGACAGTGATGTAAAGCCTGATGTTATTGGTGATTATAAGGTGACTTATACAGTTCAGGATAAGAATGGTCAAGTTACTACTAAAACAATAACTGTTAAGGTTATTGCAAATCAACTTCCTGTTATAAATGCTTATGATAAGACAATTTATTTAAATAGTAAATTCGAACCGCTTGAAGGAGTAACTGCAAGTGATGCCGAAGATGGACCTATTACTGATATTAAGGTGGATAAAAACGACGTTAAAACAGATAGTCTTGGTAAATACGATGTAACTTATTCGGTAACAGATTCTTATAATCAAACGGTAACTAAAACAATAACGGTTACGGTTGTAGAAAAAGTTTTGGAGAAAAAAGATGGAAGATTTGATTTAGAATATTTCAAATATATTGATAATCAATTATATATTAAGGGATTTTCAACTATTGATGGAATTAATAACGATTTAAATACTAATATTTCTTATAAATTAAAATTTGTTAATTTAGATAATAATAAGGTGTTTGAACAGGATTTAAATAGGGTTGTTAATTCTGATGATATTCCATACGAAGTACCTTCTAGTGATGGTAAGAAATATACTTATGCTTGGTTTGATGGCAATATTGATTTATCTTCTGTAGAAGCAGGTAATTATAATATGTATGTTGTTGCATCAAGTGATGATTTCTATTCAGAAAATTTGGTAAATAATCAAATCTTTTCTGAGCAGGTTGCTTCTGCACATGATAAATCTGGAAAATATATAATTACGAGAAATGATTATTTTGCTAAAGGCAAACCTTTACAACTGTTAGTTAGAAATGAAAAATTAGCGGATAAAACTGCGGATTCAACAACTAATCAATATGGACAATTAGATGATATGCATTTTGAAAAGAATGGTTTATTGTATTTAAAAGGTAATTCATTTAGTTATGGTTCTGATTTGTCTAGTACTTCTAATGTTAAAAGAACTATTATATTTGAAAATATTGATACTTTAGAACGTTATACATTTGATTTAGGTTCAATTACTGATGGTACTTATGAAGTGAAGATGCCAGTTTCTGATGGCCTTAGTAAAGATAGAGCGTGGTTTGAGAAAACAATTGATTTAAGCAATTTACCAAAAGGTCGGTATGTTATATATATAAATACAATATCTAATATTTCAGACATAAGTGAATTAAATGATCAAGCTTTTTATGGCTTTGATAATGTGAATGGAAATTTTGATTCTAAAACATATTCATTCTTATTAAATGAAAATCAAAGATATAGATTGGAATTAAAGATTTCTTAGTTAACTTTTACTTTGAAGCATTTGAAAATGTAATTAAAAAATTAAATTTTAAATCAGAAAATGACTGACTTAATTGATGTGAATCAGCTTTAGAAACATTAATTAAAAAGATTTTTAAAAATGAAAATCAAGGGTTTAGATGAATGATATGAACCCCGTTTCTTGGACAAAAGAAACGAGGTTTTTATATGAGTAAATTAAGTTATGAGGACAAAATAAATTTATATAATGATAGAAAAAATGGAATGAGTATAAATTCTCTGGCATCAAAATATAAAATAAGGTCAGAAGGAATAGAATATTTAATTAGACTAATAAATAAACATGGCTTCGATGTATTAAGGACAACAAAAAATAAATATTATTCGATACAAGAAAAAGAAAGAATAATTAACCGAGTCTTACTTGATAATGAAACTATAAATTCAGTGGCAATAGATGAAGGGCTTGCAAGTAGAGGTATGCTTCAAAATTGGCTTAAAGATTATAAAGATATGGGTTATAATATAGTTGAACGAAAACGTGGAAGGAGTCCAACTATGTCAAAAAAAATAAATAAACCTAAAAGCAATGAAACAATTGAAGAAGAAAATGCAAGACTAAAAAAAGAAAACTTATATTTAAAAGCGGAGTTAGAATACTCAAAAAAATTGAGAGCCGTTGTTCAAGCAAGGAAGAATCAACAACAAAAGAAAAAGTAAGTGTTGTCAGTGAACTTCGGCTAAAATATCCGCTAATGATTCTTCTAAAAGTATCTGGTTTAGCAAAATCAGTATATTATTATACTTTATCTAAAACAGATAAAGATGATAAGAATAAAGATATTATAGAAAAAATAAAAGAAATATTTATTAATAATAAAGAAAGATATGGCTATCGTAGAATAACATTAGAATTAAGAAATCAGGGTTATAATGTCAATCATAAAAAAGTTTATAGATTAATGGTTAAATTAGGATTAAAGCCATTAAAAAGAAATAAAAGAAAATATTCATCTTATAAAGGAACTGTTGGTAAAGTTGCTGATAATTTAATTGAGAGAAATTTTAATGCAGAGAAGCCAAATCAAAAATGGTATACCGATGTTACAGAATTTAATCTTCGGGGAGAAAAATGTTATTTATCTCCAATATTAGATGGCTTTAACGGAGAAATAATATCATATAACACTTCTAAATCACCTAATTTAGAGCAAATAAATGATATGATTAATAAAGCATTTGATGGTAAAAATTTAGAAGGATTAATATTTCATTCAGATCAAGGATGGCAATATCAGCATGAGTCTTACCAACAAAGATTAAAAAATAAAGGAATAAAACAAAGTATGTCTAGAAAAGGAAATAGTATGGATAATGGCATGATGGAAAATTTCTTTGGACTTCTTAAAACTGAAATGTTTTATGATCAAGAAGATAAATATAAAAATATAGATGAATTAATTTTAGCCATCGATGACTATATTAATTATTATAATTATGATAGAATTAAGGTAAAATTAAAAGGACTGTCTCCTGTAAATTACAGGTTACAATCCTCTAATTAGAAACTATTTATAAACTGTCCAACTTTTGGGGTTCAGTTCATGAACTTGCTTCATTCGCCCTTGATTTTCATTATATAATTATAATACTTTTATAAATAAAGTTTGTTTTTATTTGTTATCAATTAATAAATTAATCATATATAGAACATCTTCTACATGTTTTATAACTTATAATTATCTCTATGTAGATTAATAAAAGTTACTTTTTTCATCGTTGTGCCTCGAGGTTTGCCATCAAGGCAATTTAATGATAAAACATCTCCTTTTGAAAGTGTATTTTATCATAAAAATTTTTTTATTTAAGTGTCTACTCTATGGGGCATTTTATTAAGGTATTTTTATATAAGATGACAGAGAAAAGAAATCTTACAGTACAAAGAGTGAGTAGTGTAGAATATTAAATGGATATGAGATATTTAAAATATAAAAAAGTAAAAAATATTGTTAAAATAGCTTATGCATATAGAAATAAATCCTTAATATTATCAAAACAGTATTATGTTTGAT
>DVFV01000072.1 GCA_018713045.1 Candidatus Coprosoma intestinipullorum
AACATCATAAGTTCTTCATCTCCTTCTGATACATCTTGTAAAACACTTATTTCATCGGTTATAAGCATTACAAATACTTTTTCAAGTCTACTTAATTTGTCTTTACCTTCATTATAATACTTATGTAAGGCTTTGGCTAGATATATATCGATAGTTAAGTACGATTTATCGGTACATACTTTATTATCTTCGTCTCGCATCATCGTATTTACTATAAGGTCACCGGTAAATGTTAGTTTTGAGTTAAAGTTTACTTGAACAACTTTTTTTGGTTCTTTGCCGGCTTTAGTAGATGTGATTACTAGTCCATGATGATAGTAATTATTTTTAATCATTTTACCTGGATTATCAGTATTATTCATCTCAAAATTAACGATATAATTTAAAAATGCCATAATTAAATCAGTGATTAAGCCTTTATCTTCGTATTTTTCTTTTGGAAGTTCAGTGTTTTTGAAAACTAAATTTTGAGAAATTGCATTTTCATTTAATAAAAGTAGTTTACTTAGAACATATGATAATAGGTTTTTATTCCTTGGATCTTGCCATACGGCCTTAAATACTTTATCGAATGAAGCTGGAATTACTTTACCTGGCATTAGAGTTTTTTTATTCATTGTTTTCCTCCTTCATAGATAATCATAGTTCATGTATCTTCGATTTCCTTTTTTATTTTCAAATTTTTTTAATTTTTTCGAAAAAAACATGAAAAATGGTGGATTCCATAGTATTCTTAGCTTTAATTTATTCTTTTAGTTGTCCTTCTTATGGCAAATGTTGATACAATTACACATGTTATTAGGCAATGATATTGTTTCTATATCAAAAAATGTGGAGTTATTTGAAATGGTAAGATGTATTTATCCATAATTTTTCACCTTTTTATCTTATATATATTATACTAAAAATAAGCAATTATCTTGCTTAAAATTACAAATTTTCTAAGTATTCTAAGGCCTCATCAAAGGTTTTGACAGGAACTAAATCTATTTTGTATCCTTTCTCTTCTTTGACTTTCTTAGCCTCTTTGTAATTATCTCCGTCTGGAACTAAGAAGATATCAGCTCCTTTATCAACTGCGCCAATTAATTTATATTTAACTCCGCTTATTTCGCCAACGTTACCATCTTCGTCGATAGTACCAGTTCCAACTATGGTATGGCCGTGAGTCAAATCTATTTCGTTTAGATAGCTATATAAGGTTAAGGTAAGCATAAGGCCGCCAGACGGGCCTGATTCACTATCTTTAAATTCTAATTCAACTGGATGATCTGATTTTAAATCAAAGGTTTCAGAAAGTAAGGCACCAACTTTAGGCTCACCAAGGACATCGATTAAAGTTGCGGTTTTGGTTTGCTTTTCATTATCTCTGATTACTTTAAAGTTTACTTTGTCCCCTACTTTTTTAGTACTGATATAGTTATATAGATCTTCTTTTGTAGAAATTTTGTGGCCATCTGCTTCGATGATTTGGTCGCCAACTTCTAAATTAGTGTTTGCTAGATCGTCGATATAAGTTAAATATACTTTGATGTTTTTCATTTTATATTCAATGTCTGATTTATCATAAGCTAGTTTTAATGCGGTGTTGCTGGCTTCTTCAAGCATCATTTTATTTCTAAATTCCATGTCTTCGACAGATTCTGATCCGGTAACTGTTTCGGCTTCGGTTTCAACGTCCCAATCAGGGTCAAAGAAGGCCCATATAAGGGTTGGTATTGTGGCATGAATTTCCGTAACGTAAGCCATGTTTAAGGATCCGGACATTTTGAAATCAGAGTTTTCTATTTTATCTTTAGTGTCCATAAGTCCACCTGGGGCCGATATGTAATATGGAAGGTTCATCGTCAGAACGATAAAAATGAGAATATAGATAAAAATAAAGCCAAATTTTTTAATGAAATTTTTAAGTTTTTCATATATTTTATTAAACATAGACATTCCCTTTCTATATAACTATATACAATCAAGGTGAAAAAAAGATGAAAAAGTTAACAAGTATTTTAATAATGGCCGTTTTAATTTTTGTGGCTATTTCTATTTTAGTAGATTCTGAGAGTATTTTAAGGTCGGTAGAATTTTCTTTGAATATTTTTAAAGAGAATATTTTTCCGTCTTTGTTTCCTTTTTTCGTTTTGTCAAACATTTTAGTAAAATGCGGTTTTGTCGAACTTATTGGAACTTTGTTTAAAGGTATTATGGGCCGAATGTTTAGAATAAAAGGAGCGGCGGCTTTTGTTTTTATAATGAGTATTATTTCTGGTAATCCGGCAAATGCAAAATATACGAAAGAGCTTCTAGATAATGGAACTTTAAATAAGGGTGAAGCTACAAAGATACTTTGTTTTACTTGTTTTAGTAATCCCCTTTTTATTTTGGGAACGGTGTCTCTTACTTTTTTAAACAATAAAGAAGCAGGAATACTTATTTTAATTTGTCATTATTTGGGCAATATAATAATTGGGGTGATGATGAGAAATTATTGTCCTAGTGAAGATGGTGGTAAAGTCAGTTTTCGAGAAGCTATCGACAAGATGCATAACAAAAGAATTAGTAATAATGAAAATTTAGGGGTAATTCTTACTAATTCTTTAACTACTAGTATAAATACTTTGCTACTTGTTTTAGGAGTTATTACGACTTTTTTAGTAATTACGACGATTATTAGTGAGACTATTTCACTAAACAGCGTGATGCAGAGTACGTTAAATGGTTTTATTGAAATGACACAAGGTCTTAAATATATAAGTATGGAAGCAATTCCTTTAAAACTTAAATGCGTACTAGCTGTGATGATGCTTTCATTCGGTGGTCTTTCGGTTCATATGCAGATAATGAGTATTTTAAGTGATGCGAAAATTAAGTATTTGCCATTTTTATGTGCGAGAGTAATGCATAGTTTGATTTCAGGAATGATGGTTTATCTTTTATTCGATTTCTGGTTTTAATAATAGTAGATGGTATTGTACACGTAATCGTCTTCCATATTATCACTGTGCAAAGTCATTTTAAATCTTAGAAAACAATTGTCTTCCTCACAAGTGGTGGTTAGACTTGGCGAATTTATACTGACTGTGTTAGGCATATTGAATTTTTGTTTACCGATGATTACTTGGGTACTGCTTACAGATACGGTATTTGAACCGATTGTACATGTAGATCCGGAACACGATGGAATAACTGAACCGTCATCTGGAAGGATGCGACGCATATTTTTAGATATGATGGCTGTTTTTTCCATAATCGCACTTTTGACTGTTTGAGTTTGATAAATGTCTTTAACTTGCAAAACTATTTCAAAAAGTAAAACGGTTATAACCATGGTTAGGGCAAATGAGGCAATTAATTCAACAACGGTAAATGCTTTATTATTAAGTTTCATAAAAATCCCCTTTTCTTTTGTAAACTTTTATTAAAACAATAAATATTTGACATATTATTAATTGTAATTCTTCTTTTATTATTATATAATACATTTAGGATAAAATCTAGTCCAAAGTTAATTTAGAAAAGGAGCTGAGTGATAAAATGATGAGAACTTTTGATTTTCAAACTATGCCAATCGTCGATATCGTAAATGAGATATTCGTCGATTCTTCACGAAGAGGTGCGAGTGATATTCACTTCGATCCTTACGAAGAGTATTTGCTTGTTAGAATAAGAATAGATGGGGAACTTTACGATTATACGCATGTTCCAAATAATATCAGAGATTATTTAATGACTAGGATTAAAACTGTATCTAAAATGAATATTACGGAATCAAGACTTCCACAAGATGGAGCGATTAAAACAACTATCGATGGAGTTGATCTCGATTTACGTGTTTCTTGTTTGCCTCTTACCAACGGTGAGAAAATAGTTGTCCGTATTTTGGATTATACGATGAGTATGGCTGGTCTTGAAGAACTCGGATTTAGCGAAAAGAACTATAAGAAAATTATAGATATGGTAAATTTGCCAAATGGTATTATTTTGGTTACAGGAGCTACTGGTAGTGGTAAATCGACAACGGTTTATTCTATGCTTCAATATTTAAATAAGATTTCAACGAATATTATTACGGTTGAGGATCCGGTCGAAATGGATATTACAGGTATTAACCAGGTTCAAACGAACAGTAAAATCGGTTTGGATTTTGCGATTGCGCTTAGGTCAATTTTAAGACAAGACCCAAATATCATAATGATTGGTGAGATTCGTGATACAGAGACAGCAAAGATTGCGGTTAGAGCTTCAATTACTGGTCACCTTGTTTTGTCAACGGTCCACACAAATTCTTCTTTGACGACTATCGAACGTTTAATCGATATGGGTGTTCAAAGGTATTTGTTGGCATCAGCTTTGGAGGGTGTTATTTCGCAAAAACTCGCACGTAAACTTTGTACGAAATGTAGAGAGCTTAGACCGACTACGGAATACGAAAGAACGATTTTTAAAGCTGTATTAGGTCAAGATGTCACGCAAATTTACGATACTGTCGGATGTGAAAAGTGCAACAACGGATATAAAGGAAGAGTTCCAATTCACGAGGTTTTACGAATCAATCAACAAATTCGCGATGCTTTAGCTAACGAGGTTCCAAAGGAAAAACTTCGCGAACTCGTATATGGACCTGATGTTACGACAATGCTTCAAGATGGGCTTGAAAAAGTTGTCTCTGGTTTAACGACTTTCAGCGAAATACTTAAGATTATCGAGCTTGACGACGATGATAAGTTAAACGAGAATTCAGCATTTAAAGAAGCGGTTTACGAAACTAGAGAGGTTATGGAAAAACGAAGCGAACAAGAGAATTCACAAGAACAATTCGTCGGTGAAAGAGAAAATTCAGTTTTCGACAGAGCGGATACAATGGATATATAAAAAACTTGAGAAATATAATTCCCAAGTTTTTTTATAAATATTCTTTTAATGTTTCAATATGATCTTCAAAGTCTTTGACAAAGTTTTTAGCTAAAGATATGGTATTTCTATCTGCGTCATTTTTATAGTTTTCGATTCTTTTGTTTATTTCGAGATTACCCATGGTTAGGCCTTGAATTAACATGTCTGCTAAATGGGCGTCACTGTTATCGTTTTTGATTTCTTTTTTTATGCCCATCGTACTCATGGCTTTGGTAAACATGTTTTCGTCTTCGCCTTTGGTTTTAGATTTTTTTAAGAGTTTTTCGCTTTCTTTTAAATATTTTTCATATGTTTTAATGATATCTTCAGCTTCTTTTTTTATTTTATTGTCTTTTTCTTTGATAGTGTTTAAAAGATCAGTGGTAGTGGATGCTCCCATATCACTTGTTTTATAAATAAATTCTAATAATTCTAAATTTTCATTCATTTAAGCATTTTCCTTTCCTTTTTTATTATGACCACAAAAGGAAAATGTATGTTTTTTTATTTAGAAATTTTTTCGTTATATGTTTTTACTGCCGAGGCTGATACTTTTAGTTTAAATTGAATCGAAACCGGAACATATGAGTCAGGGCGATTTCTAGTAACAGATATTGCGGATTTTTTAAATGGAGACAGTTTGAAGTCTTTGTTTTTTTGATATTTTTTGATTAGTTCGGTTAACAAGTTTCGACTGAATGAGACAGAGTTAGATGCCGGTACTTTAGTATTAAAGTGTCTGATAAAGTTAGTTTGGAAAACGTAAATGTCCATGGCAATAACTTTTTCACCATCTATTTCTCTTTCTTCGAATCTAATGGCTGCAAAATTGACTCGCCCATCGGCAGTTATTTGATCTATATATTCTATAGTTAGGTTTGATATTTGTTTTATTAGTTCTTTGTACATAATTTTCTCCCTTTCTTTTTTATATTATACATGAATTTAATAAAAAAGATAGTTGTTTCCTTCGAACTCGACAAATTTAATCAAATCTTGTTGCATTATAGATATAGTTTTAGTATTGATGTTTGGGTGGAATAAAAGGCGTTTTTGTTTTAGTCTCTCATCGATTAAGATGGTTACTACATGATTTTTATCATTTATAATTCCAAATGGCGAGACACTTCCTTTAGATAATTTTAGAATACGTTTAAGTTCTTCTTCGCTTCCAAATGAGAGATGACCGTTTAGTTTTTGCGATAAGTTTTTTAAATCTATTTTAGTTTGATCTTCGGCAATTAATAGATAGTAGCCATTTTTATTTTTTAAAAATAAGTTTTTACACCCTACTCCACTTATGTTTTCTTTTATTTTTTGAGCATTTTTAACGATAAAAACTGGTTCGTGGTTTATCATTTTATATTCAATGTTTAATTTTTTTAACGTTTTAAATACTTCATCCATAAAAATCATCTCACATTCTAAGTTTGGTTTGGGCTTTGGCTTCGATTTGTTTAAAAGTCACTTCTTCCCAATTTATAACTCCTCTTACGTACATAACTTCTAGTTTTAGATATGCGCCTTCTTTTAGCTTGCGGCTGGTTTTAAAGGTTAGACTTTTAGAACGCCCTTTATTATTATAGCCATCTAAGGTATATTCGAACTTCATGTCTTCTTCACTCAAGGCTTTTAATTTTGTATTATCGACTTTAACGTAGTAATCTGTACTTTGATAAAATAGAACGTAGATTACAACAAAGCAGATAGCGATAAAGGCAATGATTCCGAATAGTTCGAATGTTTTTTCTTTTATTTCGTCCATATTTTTCTCCTCTCATAATAAAGTCAAGTATTTTCTATACAAAACTTTATAAAATTTATATTTTCTTATTTTAAACTAATTATTTCTCTAGTTTTTATCATTATCATTTCTAATTTTAAGCATAATTAAAACTGTTAACATAGGCATTTTTTTAAATTTTTGTTAACTTAATTATTATATTTATAATTAAGTGGACTAATAGCCAATGTGTTTTTCATATATGCTTATCCTCTCATTTCACTCTGTATTGATATCTTTATATCTACCTAAACTCTTTAATACGGCATTATATGAAACTGGCCTTGGTGATTCTTTCGCTCTAGATCAAGTCCTATGGAGAATGTTACCAAATTCCACTTCATATAATATCACTAATCTATTTCTAGTTTAGTGAATTAAAACTACAAATATTTTTATAATCTTAATTCACCAAACTAGATTTAATGATATTATTAACTAAAATTTATGCAACTTTCTCTTA
>DVFV01000009.1 GCA_018713045.1 Candidatus Coprosoma intestinipullorum
GGCAAGCGTTAAAATTTGATTCAGGAACTACAACTATGCTTTATTCAATTATGGCAGTTGTACTTGCAATAATCGTTGGAACAAGTGTATTCTGTATTAAAAATTCGTTTGACATTTCTGTAATGGAAAAGCGAAAGAATTATGGAATGCTAGCAAGTGCTGGAGCAACAAAAAAACAAATAAAAAGAAATGTTATTACTGAAGGATTAATGATTGGTATTATTGGTATTCCAATCGGAATTATAGTAGGTTATATCGCAGTTTTCATTTTAACTATCATTGTAAATGGTGTGATTGGTGATTTTATAACTCAAAATGTTGAAATGAGATGCGTTATTTCATGGTTACCAATTTTAGTATCTATATTACTTGGTATAGTAACAATTTACTTTTCAAGTATTAGAGCAGCAAAAAAAGCCAGTAAAGTAAGTCCAATTGATTTAATTAGAAGTAATGATGATGTAAAAGTTAATAAAAAGAAATTAAAAACACCATCTATTATTAAAAAGGTATTTGGTATTGGTGGAGTAATTGCTTATAAGAATTTAAAAAGAAGCAAAAAGAAATATCGTACAACAGTAATATCTTTAGCAGTTAGTGTATTTGTATTTATTAGCATGAATGCATTTATGTATTATACTTTTAATGTAACTTATGCTTATTATTCTAATATTGACTATAATATTATGGTAACATCAGCTTTTGATGATAGCCCAAAAATAGAAGATGTTTTGCAAGCGAATGGTACAAATGATTATACGATGTTATATCAATCTGAATTTACAGCAGATGGTTATTTAGAAATTGATGATTTATCTAAATTAACTAATTTTGGTAAAGATATTATGAAAGTAGAATTAACCAACAATGGATGTTATGATGATAGAAAAGATACATTTAATATAGATTGTGAAGAAAGATTACAAATGAATATTATTGGTGTGGATGAAAAATCATTTAAGGGATACGTGGAGAATTTAGGATTAAATTATAATGATGTTAAAGATAAAGGCATTCTTGTGGACGATTATGAATATATAAATGAAGATAATGTTCATATTGGAAAAAGAATTTATAATTATAAAAAGAATGATACAATAAAAGGGACATACAACGGTAATTCATTAGAAATTAATATTGCTGAAGTAACAAAAGAAAGACCAAGGGGGCTTGAAAATTATGTGAATTATGCTGGTTATTTAATCGTATCAGAAGAAGAATATCACAATTTAGGTTTTGTGCCATATATTTTAACAATTAATGCTGACAATCCTACACAAGTTACTTTAGATATAAATGAAAAATTTCCTGAAGTGGACACTATAAATATTGAAGAAAATGCTCAGGCAGAAAGATCTATTTATTTGCTTGTGTCAATATTTTTATATGGATTTATTGCAGTTATTACTTTAATAGGTGTAACAAATATCTTTAATACGATTACATCTAATTTAGAATTAAGACAAAAAGAATTTGCTATGCTTAAAAGTGTTGGCATGACTAAGAAAGAGTTTAATCGAATGATTAACTTAGAAACAATATTCTACTCTATAAAAGCACTTATTTATGGTATAGCATTAGGTTCAGTAGGTTCTTATTTAGTATATCTTGCAACAGCAAAGAAAATGGATTATGGTTATCATTTCCCACTATCAGCAACTATTATTTCTATCGTTGCAGTATTCATCTTAGTATTTATCATCATGCGTTATTCAATGAATAAAATCAATAAGCAAAATATCATTGAAACTATTAGAAAAGACAACATTTAAAAGGGAAATTACTCCCTTTTTTGTTATAATATATATGGCTGGAAAGGAGCATATCATGAATGTATTATTAATCGAAGATAATGATAGTATTGTAACTGGATTAAAATATTCTTTAGAGCAAGAAAAATATAAAGTGTTTTCTTGTACTAATATGTCAGATACTGTGAAGTTATTAGAAAAAAATAAACAAATAGATATTGCTATTATAGATATATCTTTACCCGATGGAAATGGCTTTGATTTATATAAAAATTATATTAAAGGAAAAAATATTCCTAGTATATTTTTAACAGCAAGGGACGGTGAAGATGATATTGTAAAAGGGTTAGAACTTGGTGTAGAAGATTATATGACAAAACCTTTTTCCACAAGAGAATTACTTGCTCGTATAAAAAGAAATATTATGAAATATAAAAATGAATCAGTTATTACAATTAAAGGTATTAGTTTTGATTTTGATAAAATGGAGGTAATCAAAGAAAGAAAAGTCATTCCTTTGACTAGACTTGAGCTTAAAATATTACACTTACTTTTTTCTAACTTAGATAAAGTTGTTAGAAGAGATTATATAATAGAAAAAATATGGGAATGGACTAGTAATGATGTTAATGATAATACAGTTACTGTTTACATGAAAAGAATTAGAGAAAAAATTGGCGTTGATATTATTATTACAATTAAAGGAATAGGGTATAGAATAGATGATACTAGAAAATAAAGTACTTTTAAAAAAATTCTTATTAGTATCAATTATCCCAATTATTATTTTTCTAATTATTGGAAATATATTTTTTACTTATCAATATCAATCATATATACAAAACTATAATAATAAAATTGCTACACTTGTTAACTTGATTGAAAAAGAATACCCAAACATAGATAGAAATGAATTGGTTTCTATTTTAAATAGTAATAAAAAGGTATCTGAAAATATTTTTAGCAGATATGGTATTGACATTAAAAATGAATCCATAATTATTCAAAATGACAAACTATTTAGTGGATTTATAATTGTATATAATATTTTATTGATAGGATTAGCTTTGAGCATTATTTTATTATATTTAAAACATGAAAAAAATCAGAATAAAGAAATTAAAAAGATTGTAAAATGTATTGAAGAAATCAATAAGAAAAATTATTCAATTAATATTGATGATAATAGCGAAGATGAACTTTCTATTTTAAAAAACGAACTTTATAAAATAACCATAATGTTAAAAGAAGATGCTGAAAATTCTAAAAAGGATAAACATATGCTAAAAGATTCTTTATCGGATATATCCCATCAATTAAAAACCCCATTAACATCAATTAATATTATGCTTGATAATATTTTAGATAATCCAAATATGGATAATAATACAAAAGAAAAATTTATTCAAAACATAAAAAGAGAAATTACAAATATCAGTTCTTTAGTTGGAGAAATATTAAAATTATCAAAGTTTGATGCGAATGTAATAAAATTTGAAGATCAACCAGTATTTATAAATGATATTGTTAAGGAAGCTATTTCTAATGTAGAAATGATGGCAGAACTCAAAAATATAAGTATTAAAGTAAATAATCAAAGGAATGTTAAACTGGTATGTGATGCAAAATGGCAAACAGAAGCAATCACTAATATTTTAAAAAATTGTATAGAACATTCAAAAGAGAATTCTACTATTACAATAGATATAGATTCTAATAAAATATATAAACAAATTACAATTAGAGATAATGGAGAAGGTATTGATGAAAAGGATTTACCTCATATTTTTGAAAGATTTTATAAAGGAAAAAATTCTTCTAAAGATAGTGTAGGGATTGGTTTGGCACTCGCTAAAACTATTATTGAAAAAAATAATGGTTCTGTTAAAGTTGATTCTAAAAAAGGAAAACAAACAACATTTATTATTAAGTATTATTAGTGTTACGTTATTATAATGTAAAATTCGTTTAATGAATGGTATAATGAAAAATGAAAAGTGGTGATTTTGTGAGGACAACTTTAATAGTTGAAGATGAAAAGACAATTAGAAATAAACTTATAAATTTTATATATTTTTATAAAGCAGATCTAATAGTTTTAGAACTGCTTTTTTCATGGTATAATTATCTAAACAGAATAATAAATAGTAATTTGAAAGTGAGGATTACATATGCATAAAGGAAAAACTGGAATATTATTAATAATATTAGGAAATATATTGTACTTGGCTTATACCTTATTTTGTGGTAATGAAGTTACACCATTTAGTGAATTTAGTTCAGGTTTGTTATTAGGTTTATCAATAGGAATTAATTTAACAGGAATAATATTATTGGTACTATATATTTCAAAAAATGAAAAAAATAAATGATTATATAGAAAGGAAAGGTGGCAAAAAAATGTATAAAACAGTTGTTATAGATTATTCGCCAAAAGCAGATAATATGGCACAAAAAGTAGAAGAAAAAGCAAATGAAATGTTAGAAAATGGCTATGAGTTAGTTACAATGTCAATTACAGGAACGGCAAAAGCAATTTTAGTATTTAAAAAGTAAATAAAAAAGGAGTTTCTATGAATAGTATTATAATATATGGTTCTCACTATGGGACAACAAAACAATACGCAGAAGAACTTTCAAAAAGAACTAATATAAAAGCAATTTCTTTTAAAAAATTTAATCAACAAATAAATGATTATGATAATATTATTTATTTAGGTGCTTTGTATGCCGGTGGAGTATTAGGGATGTCAAAAACACTAAAAAAATTAAATAATATTTCAAACAAAAAAATTCTTATTGCAACAGTTGGTCTTTCGGACCCAACGGATGAAGTAAATAAAAATAATATAAGGAATAATATAAAAAAACAGATACCAAAAGAAGTTCTTGAAAAAGCAAAAATCTTCCATTTAAGAGGTGGAATAGATTATTCAAAATTAAACTTTGCCCATAAAACTATGATGAAATTGCTTTATAATGCAGTTAAGAATTTACCAAATGAAAAGCAAACAGCCGAAGATAGAGCAATGATAGAAACTTATAACAAAAAGGTTAATTTTATTGATTTTTCTAGTTTAGATAAGATAGCTAATGAAATACAAAAATAAAGACAAATTACAATTTATAGAGTAGATTTAAATCTACTTTTTTCTTAGGGTGAAAACATGATATAATATAATAGATTTATGAAGGAGTGACAAGTATGAGCAAAAATAAAAATGAGGAGGTTTACAAAATCGGTATCAACTGGTATCCAGGTCATATGGCCAAAACCAAAAGACTTATCAGGGAGAATTTGAATTTTATCGATATTGTTTACGAACTAGTAGATGCGCGAATGCCAAAATCTTCTAAAATAGTTGATATAGACGAAATAATTAAAGATAAACCCAAAATAATGATAATGACTAAAATAGATCTATGCGACTTAGAAGAAACAAAAAAATGGATCAAATACTATGAAAATCAAAGTTATCATGTTCTCCCTTTGAATTTAGAAGATAATAAATCATTAAAACCTCTGATAAATTTGACAAACGAAGTTTTAAAAGACTATCATCAAAAAAGAGAAGACAAAGGATTGTTAAAACGTAAAAGCCGGGCTCTTATCATTGGAATTCCAAACGTTGGAAAATCTACCCTAATCAATAGATTGTCTGGCAAAAAAGTAGTTCAGGCTGGAAATAAACCAGGAGTTACTAAACAACTTAATTGGATTAGAGTAAACGAAGACCTCGAACTCTTAGATACCCCAGGTATCCTTTGGCCAAAATTGGCCGAAGGAGCTTATAACTTAGCAAGTTTAACAGCCATTAAAGAAGAAGTACTGCCTCTATTTGACGTCGCCAAATATATCTTAGAAACATTATCTAAATATTATCCTAAAATTTTAAAAGAAAGATATAATTTAGAAAAATTAGATGACGTTATTATAAACGATTTGGAATATATAGGCCGCAGAAGAGGATGCCTAATCAAAGGGGGGGAAGTCGACATAGATAAAGTTATTATCCTAATCATAAACGACGTCAAACTTGGAAACATAAAGGGAATCACCTTTGATAGATTCTAATTCATTATCTCTAGCTTATTTAGGAGATGCCGTTTATGAATTATATATAAGAACCTATCTTCTCTCCAAAGGAAACTATAAAGTAGGCGACCTTCAAAACATGGCTGTAAAATACGTAAGTGCGAAAGCTCAAAGTGCGTTTTTAGACAAAATGATAGATGATAACTTTCTAACCGAAGAAGAGCTGACAATCGTCAAACGAGCCCGTAACCATAAAAGCCATCAAAGTCCCAAACACACGGATATAATCACATATAAAAAATCGACGGGACTAGAAGCCTTAATCGGTTACTTAAAACTAACCAAAAACGAAATAAGAATAGAAGAAATAATGAAATATATAGTAGGTGAGTAAAATGTACGTATACGGAAAAAATGTAGCTAAAGAAATGCTTAATAAAAAAGAAAAAATAAATAAAGCCTTTCTTTACAATAAATTCAATGATAATGAAATATTATCAAACTTAAAAAAACAAAACATCAAAATAAAATATTTAACCAAAGATGAACTAAACAAAATAGAAACTGGTAACCATCAAGGAATCATCTTAGAAGTAGATGATTATAAATATTCATCCATAGATGATTTAAATGACGACATAATAGTCATGCTTGATCACTTAGAAGACCCTCATAACTTTGGGGCCATTATCAGAACTTGTGAAGCAGCTGGTGTTAAAAATATAATCATTCCTAAAGACCGGTCAGTCAAAGTAACATCATCCGTTATCAAAGTCAGCGTTGGGGCGATTGAAAACGTTAAAATTGCTTTAGTCAATAACCTTGTAAACACTATTAAAGAATTAAAACAAAAAGGATATTGGATTATTGGAACCGACATGCAGGGAACAGATTACCGAAATATCGATTACTCTGGCAAAATCGTCTTAGTAATAGGTAACGAGGGCAAAGGACTAAGCAGATTAACTGAGGAAAATTGTGATTTTATCGCCTCAATTCCTATGCGTGGTAAAGTCAATAGCTTAAATGCCTCAGTTGCTGCCGCCTTAATAATATACGAAGCCATAAGAGGTAAATAATGTACGAAAATCTTAACGATTACGAACTACTAGACCAAGTAGCCGATAACGAATTTGCCACTGAAACCCTATTTGAAAAATATAAACCCCTTATTTATGGAATTGCCAAAAAAGCTTATTACACACGTCAAAACACCGGACTTGAAATGAACGACTTAATCCAAGAAGGAATGATCGGTTTCAGTATAGCCATAAACACCTTTGACGACCAAAAAAAGACGACCTTCTTTACCTATGCCAGAACCTGTATAATGCGCCGTGTCAATTCCACTATAGTAGCTGCCAATCGTCTAAAGCACCAAATTCTAAACGAATCTATCTCCGTAGAAATATTAGATAGCGAAACAAATACCGACAACCAAATTCTAAGTGATACCAAGAACAATCCAGAAAGCCTCTTAATTGAAAACGAAAATGTCCAAGAAATCAAAAAAATCATCGATAGTGAATTAACCGAATTTGAAAAAAAGGTCTGCGACTTAAAAACAAGTGGCTTTGACTATAAAGAAATAGCTGAAATTTTAAATAAAACACCGAAATCTATCGACAATGCTTTTAGTAGGATCAAAGCTAAAATTCAAAAAAGTTTAGAAAAGAAAACTGTTAGAAATTCGTAAATTTTTTCTAACAGTTTTTTAAGTCCAAAATATCTAATTATTTTCGTTATATTTTAAAACCTCTTCGCTATCATCTAAGTGAATCTTTTCATGACCGAGAATTTGATAATTTTCATGACCCTTACCGAGAAGTAAAACAATATCGTCCTTCTTTATCATATCCAAAGCCTTTTTAATCGCCTCGCGTCTATCTAAACAAACCTCATAATTATCCTTCTTAACCCCAGCTATGATATCTTCCATAATCTTATTAGAATCCTCGGTTCTTGGATTGTCGTTTGTAAATATTACATAATCACTATATTCTGAAGCAATCTCACCCATAATTGGTCTTTTCATCGGATCTCTATCGCCACCACAACCGACAACCGTAATAATTCGTCCCTTAGCTAGTTCCTTATAAGCTGTCACAACCTTTAAAACTGCGTCCGGTGTATGGGCATAATCGACAACCGCAAACCCATCTTTAACCTTATAAGTTTCGCATCTTCCCTTAGGAGCTTTTAAATCTTTAGTCTTTTCTATTAAATCCTCACAAGAAAATCCAATCTCATGTAACATTGAAAACATCGTAAAATAGTTATAAACATTAAACTTACTAGTAAGATTAGTCGTAACCTTGTAATCAGTGCCATAAACCTTAAAATTAATATCTGTGTGATCTGGATGAATATCGTCATCTATAATGCTGTAATCATAATCACCAAAACCAAAAGTTTTTGTATTCTCAAACCTTTCCTTAAACTTCTCACTAACAGGATCGTCCATATTCACACATAAGACACCGTCTTTTTTAATATACTCTGTAAGCTTCAACTTACAATTCATATAATTTTCCATTGTCTTGTGATAATCCAAATGATCCTCGCTTAAATTAGTAAATGCTCCAGCTATAAACTTAAGACCTTCAATTCTCTTTAAATCTAAAGCAAAATTACTAACCTCCATAACCACATATTCGCATCCAAGCTCCATAGCTTTCTCAAGTAATTTATAAGTAGTTAAAATTTCTGGTGAAGTATTAGGCAAAACCTCTACATAATCACCGCAGTAGAACCCTAAAGTTCCAATATAAGCAGCCTTTTTACCGAGTAAATTAAGCATTTGATAAGCAAGCCAAGCTGAAGTTGTCTTTCCATTAGTTCCCGTAATTCCAATCAATTTAAGTTTATCAAACTCATGACTGTATTCTTTAACAAGTAACTCTTGATAATACTTAGCCGGATCATCGACCACAGTAACCGGTACGCTACAATCTACCTCATGACCGGCAATCACCGCACTAGCACCATTTTGAATAGCCTTATCGATAAAATCATGACCATCGACTGTATAACCTTTAATTGCCACAAAAGTTTGTCCAGGTTTGACTTTCCTCGAATCAGTTTCATATTTAAACATAAAATCACTCTTTCTATTAGTATTTTATAAAATATTTAGTTAAATGTGATAAATAACTATCAACTCCTACTAATTTTATCATGAAAAGAGTATTATATCAATTACCCATTAAAACCCAAGATAATATAAAAATGCCCGTAAAATACCCAATATAACAAAACTGTCATAAAACATCAAAGTAATATTTGCTATAATTTAAATGAAGGACATGACTTATGAGAAAATTATCATTTCTAATTCTAGGCCTAATTTTAAATATAATTATCTATAATCATGCCT
>DVFV01000073.1 GCA_018713045.1 Candidatus Coprosoma intestinipullorum
AAGTATATGCTGAGTATAACTATTCACCCCTTACAAACTAGTACACAGTGATTGAAAATGAAAAAAAGTATAATGATGAAGAAAGCATAAAAATGAAAATGTTTGGTTAAATACTGAAGCACTAGCAAAGCTTTTTAATATTAATAGAAATGATATTGTCAGGCATATTAATAATATTTACAAAGATGATGAACTAACTGAAAATTCAACTTGTGTAAAAATTGCACAAATTCAAAAAGAGGGAAAACGAGAAGCAAAAAGAATTTATTCATATTATAATCTTGACATGATTATTTAAAGCAATTTTAGGGTTAATTCTAAAAAAGCAATTAAATTTAGAACTTGGCGAATAAAATAATTAAAGATTATATGGTACCTAGATAAATTCTTATATAAATAATGAATATTCTAAAACGTATGACTAAATTATTTTTTTTACCTAGTAAAAGTAGTTAAAAGTATCCAGAAAGGAAATGAAACATGGAAAGAGAAAAATTTTTATCATCAGTCTATATGATAATAAAAAATAAAGAAGGACAGATACTACTCCAAAGAAGGAAAGGAACAAAACTGTGGCCAGGTTACCTTGCCCTTCCTGCTGGTCATATCGATAAAGGTGAAAATGCTTATGAAGCAGTTATTAGAGAAGCCAAAGAAGAATTAGATATTACCTTTACCGAAGATAACATCATTGATACCTTTGTTGTAAATAGAAAAAACAAATCACTCCCACCATATTATGATGTTTACTTTGAAATCAAAAACTACAAAGGAACAGTAAAAATAAACGAACCAAATAAATGTTCAGAATTAGTTTGGTGTAGTATTGAAAATCTTCCATATGACATGATTGACTTTGAAAAAGAAGCAATCATAAATAATCAAAAGGGTATAAAATTTAGTGTTATCTACGTCGATAACGAAAAGAAATTAATAAAAGAACGATAAATTTAATTATCGTTCTTTTGAGCTTGAACCGCCGTAATAGCCACAACTCCCACAATATCATCCACATTGCACCCGCGTGATAAATCATTAACTGGAGCCGCAATACCTTGTGTAACTGGGCCATAAGCCTCCGCCTTCGCAAGCCTTTGAACCAGCTTATAACCGATATTTCCTGCATCTAAATCTGGAAATATCAGCACATTTGCATGACCCGCCACATTGCTATCTGGTGCCTTAGTAGCTGCCACCTCTGGAACAATTGCTGCATCTAGCTGTAGTTCTCCGTCAATTTTATATTGTGGATAACGTTCCTTAGCTATTTTTACCGCATTCACAACCTTATCTACATCAGGATGAGATGCACTTCCCTTAGTTGAATGAGAAAGCATAGCTACACTAGGTTCACTCCCAACTAAAAGTTCAAAAGATTCCGCACTCGATTTGGCAATAGCTGCCAGTTCCTCAGAATTAGGATTCTGTACCAAACCAGAGTCGGCAAAAACAAAAACCCCATTATTACCATATACACAATCAGGAACAACCATTAAGAAAAATGCGGATACAAGCATTGTCCCAGGTTTAGTCTTAATAATTTGCAAAGCTGGTCTAAGCGTATTAGCTGTCGAATGACAAGCGCCACTAACAACTCCGTCAGCTCTTCCAGTCTTTACAAGCATGCAGGCAAAATATGCATAATCTTCAAGCAACAATTTTTTTGCCTCATCGTAAGTTAAACCCTTATTTTTTCTAATTTCTACAAACTCTAAAGTTAGTTCCTCAGTAAGATCAGAAGTAAACGGATTAATAATTTTCGCACCACTAATATCTAACCCTTTACTATTCTCTGCAATCTCTTCTTCCTTTCCGATTAAAATAATATCGGCAATATCTTCTCTTATAATTTTTTCTGCTGCCTCTAAAACACGTCTATCCATAGTCTCCGGTAGCACGATTCTCTTTTTGTTTTGTTTAGCTCTTTCCTTTATTGATTCGATAAATGACATTAAACCATCCTTTCAATAATTTTATTCAAGAAATACATTATATTAAATGATTATCACCTTAAGATAATCTCTATCCTTAATGTACATTATCATTATAACAAACTAACTTTAAAAATAAAATACTCCAAAAGTAACAAATAAATAATTAACTTTTCAAAAGAAAACAATTCCATTGCTAGAATTGAAAAAATAAAGTATAATATAAACAATGAAAGAGGGAAAAACTATGGATAAAACAAAAATAATTTATGACAAGGTTATGGCTTTTAAACAAAGATTTCCAGGAACCATTGCTTGGAGATTAAAAGCCCACTGTAAAGTTGCTGCCGACCACATCAACAACGACGAAGAAATACTATACGCCTTTGCCGCTCAAAAAAGCTATAGTATGTTAAACATCGTCTCAACTTTCGTCGTTGTCATCACTGATAAACGAATCTTATTGGCCCAAAAACGTTTCTTCTTTGGTTACTTCTATTACAGTATAACTCCAGATATGTTTAACGATCTAACCATTAAAATGGGTCTAATTTGGGGAATGGCAATCATCGATACTGTCAAAGAAACCGTCTATCTTTCAAATCTTTCAAGTGGTGCCCTCCAAGAAATCGAAACCGTCATTTCCAAATACATGATGCAAGAAAAAAGACAATATGAACAAGAAATTACCCCTGAAGAAAGAAGCAAATTACAAAACGAGCTAAGGAACATGTCCAAACATGGTGAATAAGCTCTTTTTTATTTCTTGAAAAAAACTCTCATATTATATATAATCAATATAGGAGGATGATTTATGAAGTTCCTATTTAAAACGTTAATAATACTAACCATTATACTTTTTGCCCTAAAAGGTCTATTCTATATCTTCGACGATGGCCATGACATAAACTATAACATAGGTAACTTTAACGTTGAAGAAACCTTAGATACCAAAAATAATAACTATTACTTTAACCTTACCAGTGATGAAGTTAACTTGAATTTTCAAATATTCCAAAACTATCATAAATCATCAAAAGTAATCACTAAAATTCTTCATAAAAAAGTATCTAATTACGAATGCGTCTTACCAGTATTTAAAAACGGTGAAATATACACAGATGTAATGTGTGTTAAAGATAATGTCATTACCTATGCCCATGACATAGAAGATGACAAAGTAAAAGATTATCTTAAAACCTTAGAAAAACAAGGATATGACCCTGAAAAATATAAAGACAATGGCGAAAAGACTAATCTTTCAAACACCCTCACCATCTATGAAAATAACTTACTAGAAAACAACTATGTCGCTATGGAGACATATAAAGGATTAGAACTTTTAAGTAAAAGTGCTGAAACAGTAAACATCTTTGAAAACGATGTTTATACCAAACCTATCAGTACTTTCACAGGCCGCTATTACATAGTTGCTGACTATACCGCCGAATATACCTTCCAGAAATTTTATGTTGTCAACATAATTAATGGAGAAATCAAAGAAATACGTAGTTACGATGAAATATCGTTCGATTCCTACATTATGGGTTCCGTCGATGGTGAAATCTATCTCTTCGACAAAGACGCCCAAATAGAATATAAAATAAACCTAGATCGCGAAACTGTCGAACAATTTGCCGATAAAGATCACCTGCAAATATATAATGGTAAATGGCAAGATATTACGCTAATGGACGCCCTAAATGGAGCTAAATTCGATAACTATCATTCAGATAAAATAAAAGGTTATGCCAAAGTCGACAAACCTAACGATTATTACTATTACATCTATGAAGAAGCCGGTGAAGTATATCATGTCTACCGGGCCGACGTTCAAAACCCTAAATTAAAAACATATCTATTTGATACGACAAACTTAGATAGCGTTGTCTATTTAGATAATGTCATTTACTATCAAAATGGCAATAGCTACTACTATTATACAGATAGCGGAACTAGAAAAATTATCGATAACACAGAATTAGAATTCAACAGCGACATAACTTTAGGAGCCTATATAAGATAAAAGAGCCAAAATGGCTCTTTATTTCTTTCTATAAAATTTAACATTTGGAAACGCCTTTAATAAACGCTTAAATTCATTTGATTTACCTTCCAAAACCTTTTTTACCTTTCTTGTAATCTCTACTGTATAATCTTGTTGCATAGCTTCAGCCGACAATTTTAAATTTTTGATAATACCTGTCGAAATAATAATATCGGCAAGTAGTACGCCAAACAAAATTCCACTGATTGCATAAAGCATGGTTAAATCGAATAAATGCAAAATCTTAAAAATCCAAGGACTAATAAATTTAACAACAAATAACCCTCCAAATCCAAACAGTAGAACAGAACCAAGCCAAATTCTTCCGTTTATATTAAAAGGTAAATGTGAATAATCCCACCATCTCGCTTTAAATAATTTTTCCATCAAGTAATTTACAACATATTCCAAAATCGCGCCGATTGTTCCCGAAAAAATAATTAATCTAAGAACGCTCTGGTCCTTTAAAAACAAAGTAATTAATAAGCACCCCGCACCCCATATTGGAATAACCGGACCAATTAGAAAACCGCGGTTTACAAATTTACCGGTTTTTACCAAAGTTAAAACGACTTCGAAAACCCATCCGATAAACGAATAAATAATAAACAGCAAAAACCAAATTGTAAATGTGTAAAAAAAGTCGTTCATTGTCGTTTCTCCTCCTAAATAATTGTAACTTAACATTCCAACTTTGTCTAGTGAAAATTGAGAATTTAAATATATTGTAGTATAATCAATTTAGGTGATTTTTATGAGTAAATTCGCACTTGTCCTCTCTGGTGGTGGATCCAAAGGAGCTTATGAAATAGGCGTCTACATGGCTTTGAAAAAAATGAAAAAAAATATCGATATTGTAACTGGAACATCGATTGGTGCGATTAACGGAGTGTTTATAGTTCAAAATGATCTGCGTCATGCCTTAAAACTGTGGAAAAAAATAAGTTTTTCCGTCATTTATAATGAAGATGACTTTCCACTAGATAAAGACTTAAAACTGCCAGAAATCTATATGACACACTTAAA
>DVFV01000074.1 GCA_018713045.1 Candidatus Coprosoma intestinipullorum
CGAAACGTAGTTGAGTTCATGAAACCCTTGCTTTTTAACTTTCATCGATTATACTATCGTTACAAACAAAGTTCACCTTTGTTTGTTATCAATATTATAAATCGTATACATTTTAACTAATGTTTAACATAAAATTCTTATTTTTTTTACTGAATCGTAAATGGATTACTTTGTGTCCCACTTCCACTTAAAGAGAGACTAGAGGTTAGATAGACTGCGGGACGCACGCCGTGGGAATTGTACGCAATGTTGTTGTCGAGGTAGCCGACGTCGTAGACACGCCAAACATAGTACGAGTAGTCAGCATCAGGCGACAAAGACCACCATGTTCCACTTATATACATCCAATTAGTGTTTCTACAAGTTTTATACTTACTATTATATTTTGAAAGGGTTCCACACGTGTTCATATCACTATTTGCATTTATATAATCACTCTCACTTATTAATCCTACTTTCCCATTCCACTTATATGCTTTCTCTCCTTCAATTTGCGTAGCTAAATCATTATTATTATAAACAACGGCTCCTATATTATAATCATGATTTACTATTTTATCTTTATTAACTGTTATACTATTCAAATATTCTCCATTTAAATACGTATTTAAACTTGAATCTAATAATACTGTCCCTGAATAATCTCCATTTGTAAATTCTGATGGACTTCCGACCATATTTGCTGTTGCTGCCCATGCATTACATCCGTATGAACTATTCGCACAATATGTTCCTCCTGCTCCATTACTTTCACTATCTCTATAGTCATTTTCATCAAATGGCATATCCTCTGGTAGGACTTCATTCCTTACTATCTTATATGCTCCATCTGCTTCTCTAGCTATGATTCTCCAAAGCTCGTTGTTAAATCTTATGTAGTTGTTTGGATTTTCTCCTCTATAGACGCATCTGCCACTTTCATATTCGTCTTTATATATTCCATCCCCGCTTGTAACTGGAGAAATTTGCTGACCTCCTATTATACATGCGTCGGTGCTTATATCACTTATAACTTCCGTATCCAAAGCGACTGTCGCATAGTAACCATTATCAAACTGGGCAATTAATCTTCCTTTGTTTTCGATCGCGTCGGCATCAATTCTTCTAATAAAATCTCTAAGTGACTGGTTTAGATAACTATCGTCATTGTTTTTGATATAATTTTTAAGGTTTGTTAAATCTGATCCTGCATAAATTACTTTTTTGGCGCCAGCTGCATTAAAAATGGTATCGCAAAATGTTCCTAGGCCTAAATTTACATTACATCCTCCACTTGATTTATCATATACTCTAATATAGGCGTTACTTCCTAAGCTGTCACTTAAGGATGTAAGTCTCGAAGGGTCTGCATTAAGGTACTGCCCAAATGAACCTAGGTTATAAATAGCTTCTGGATTATTATAATCGGTATTGTTTTTATATGTTGTCATCAGGTTTTGATACTGAACAAATAAAAATATCAAAACGGTTAAAACAAATGTCGAAACTACTAGTGATTCGGCAAGTAAAAATCCTCTGTTATTTTTCATTTCTATCCCCTACTATTCTAAGTATATTTTACCGTTTATATTTTTAAAAATCAATACAAAAAAAGAAATCATTAAATTTCTTTTTCAACAATAGTTATTGTTTTGTTACTAAAATCTAATTTAGAGACAAATTCTTTAAATTTATCATAGGTAATGTTTTTATAAGCGTCATAAATATCATAATTGACGTTACCGTATAAATAAATATCACTAGAGATTGAGTCTCTCGTTCTAGGTACTTTTTCAGTAAGTAAAACAACTGAACTTAATAAAACTTTTTTGATTAAATTAAATTCTTTTTCAGAGTAATTTTTATCATTAATAGCGTTATCAATGAGGTTTATAATTTTTTCGGTGTCTTCTTTAACTGTAATTCCGACATTTATAATGTAATAATCATCAGCTTTATAAAAATTACAGCCAACATCAGTTATAATATTTTCATCATTGAAGGTTATATCTGGGAAATCAGATATTTCACTAAACTTTAAATTTAGGAGTAGTGAAAAATATAAATCGGTTATTACTTTGTTTTCGTTAGGAGTTTTTACTTTATAGCTGATTAAAATTTCTTTGTTTTCAGTATTTTTATGAATAATTTCTTTTTCTCTAACAACCGTTTCTGGTTCTTTTTTAGAAATTTTAATCGGCGGTTTTTGATAAGAAAGACCTAAATCTTCATAATATTTTTTTATAAAGTCTAATGTTTTATCTAATTCAAAGCCACCAGTTATGGTCAAATACATATTACTTGGATGATAAAAGGCATTATAGCAATCATAAAGCATTTCTTTGGTTATACTATTTATATCTTTTAGGGAACCTAAAACGGAATTTTTAAAATAGGAATTTTTAAATAGATTTTCGTTTGATTTATCGTAGGCAACTGACCTTGGTTCGTCTAGGGTGTTTTTTTTCTCTTGAGTGATTATACCTTTTTCTTTTAAAACATTTTCATCGGTAAAATACGGTTTGTGCACGGTATCTAATAAGTTTTTTAGATTTTTAAAGAAGTCATCCCCACCTTCAAAGTGATAGGCGGTTATATAAGGAGTTGTAAAAGCATTTGCATAGGCCCCGGTTGATTCATAGACTTTTAAAGGGTCTGTACCATCTTCTTTTTCAAACATTTTGTGCTCGAGAAAATGAGCAATTCCAGCTGGAACTTTAATATCTTTACCGTTTAACTCAAACTCTAAGACGGAGCCACCAAAGAGAACAGTCATTTGAGCAGCTACTTCGTGTCTCGGCATTGGGCAGAGAAATAAACGAAGACCATTTGGTAAGGTTTCTTCAAAAACGTCTAAATCTAAATTTTTAAATGTTTTCTTCTCCATGGGCTTCTCCTTTCAGTAAAAAGATGGTGTCGATATGAACTTTTTTGGCTAAAGCTGAGATGTCTTCTTTGGTTACTTTGCTTATGTTTTTTCTTCTTTCATCGATACTGTCGCTACCAGTTAGTTTTTCGGATTCGTAGTTAGAGGTTAGCGAGTCTAGGGAGTCTTCGATGTTGTTTAGGGAATTATAGTACACTTGACGAGATCCTTCTAAGTATTCATCCGGGTAATCTCCTTTTACCATTTTTTCCATATTTTCTTCGATAAGATCGTAGACTTCATCGAATTTATCGGCATCGATGCCGGCAAAGATATTCATAATTCCGGTTAAACTTTCTCTTGATGAGTAGATGTAATAACAAAGGGAATGTTCTTCTCTGACTGTATTAAATAAAAGTGAATTGTTTCCACCTAAGATCCAAGAGTACAAGGTAAAGACGTATTTTTTTTCGAAGTCAGTTAGGTTTAGGGCTTTACAACCGATTAAGACTTTGCTTTGGTTGTTTGGCACTGGCTCACTGTATCCATGAGGAGGACTGTTATATGTTTTTTGAGTTATATAGGCAAAATCGCTACTTTTTCGAGTAGATGATATTTTTAGGTTTTTGTTTAAAATGCGGGTAATTTCATCTTCGTCAATGTCACCGGCAATAAAGATATCGAATTTACTGCTACCTATCATTTTTTGATAAAAGTCATAAAGCATTTTCGATGAGATTTTTTCGGTTTTATAATACATCTCTTCTAGAGTAACGGGTTTGAAATCATAGACTTGCATATATCCTTGTAATCTTACTAGCGAGTAAGCATCTGGACGATCTTCAAGAGATCTTAAATAGTTAAGTCTGTTTTTCTTTTCTTTTTCGAAAATATCTTCTATGAACTGGTTTCCATCGGTTTTAGGTTCGAATATTATTTTAAGCAAATATTCAATGGTTTTTTCGGTCATGCTTTTTTCCGTATATTTTTCATTTAAAAATGAACTTCTTAGAGAAAACATGCTTTGATTACCACTGATTGACGATTTGATGGCCCAGGCTGGGTCATATATTTCTGCACATGAGATGTTTCGCATCTTTAAGGTTTTATAACCTGTACTTAAGGGTAGAACCGTTTCTAGAAGAGACATAAAAAAGCGGTCTTCTCTTTTTAAAGGAAACCTGATTTCAACGTTAAAATTAACAGTTTTAAATTTATCTGTTTTTAATATGTGAAGGTCATAACCTTCCATTTTTAAATCTTTGTATTCCATAAGTTCACCTCTTTTTTAGTATAACCAATTTTACAAAATTGAATCTAAGGCTAGTTCAATCATTTTATCTAAACCTTTTTCTCTTTCTTCAGCAGTTGCAACTTCGTCTATGTATTTAGAATCGACAACACTCATTAAACATGAAGCTTGTTTACCAAGCATTTTAGCTACATAAAATAAGGCAAAGGCTTCCATTTCAGCTGAGATTGGTTTGATGTTTTTTGGCATTCTTTCGAAAAATTTAGATATGTCTGTCGCATAGACATCGAAACAATCTAAACAAGCGGTTGTTCCTTTATATATTTTGATATTTTTTCTTTCAGCTGCACTTATAATTTTATCATTTAAATTTTTACTTGCTTCGACTAAATGACATTCGTCGTTGTTTAGAGTTAAGGCAAAATTGCTTTCGCTGTAAACGTTTTCAGATAAGATAATATCAAATAGTTTCATTTCTTTTAAATAGGCACCACATGAACCAATTCTAATGATGTTTTTAACGTCATAGAATTTATAGAGTTCATATGAGTATATTCCCATACTAGGCATTCCCATGCCGCTGGCCATGATGGTTACTCTTTTATTTTTATAGTACCCCGTATAAGCATAAATATTACGAACTTCGTTTACAAGTTTATAATCAGTTAAATATTTTTCTGCTATATATTTTGCCCTAAGCGGATCGCCTGGCATGATAACTGTTTCGGCAATATCTTCTTTTTTGGCTTCATTATGTGGAGTCATATTTTCACCTATCCTTTTCTAATGTAATTTTACATTATCATTTTATATAAGTCAAATAATTACAATAAAATTAAGTTTATTTTTCAACTATAACGTAGCTTCGGTTTGAAAAATCTAGGGTTTTAACAAACTCTTTAAAGTCTTCGGCATCTAAAGATTTTATTTTATCGTAAATATCATAATGAACTTTTTGATATTTTAATAAATCACTTTCAATTAAGGAGGCTACTCTACTTGAATTTTCAAAGTCTAAGATTAAGCTTTTAATCATCAGCTTTTTATATATTTCCGTATACTTAGTGTTTATTTCTTCATCTTTTAGGGTGTCATCTATTAATTTGATGACTTTTTCAGGGTCGTTTTGAACTGTTACTTCAAAGTTTAGATAAGAGTGGTCTTTAGTGTGAAATGTACTGAAGTTAATGTCAGATATGTAGTTCGGATTTTTTAAAATGTCCTCGTATATTTTAGTTAACGAACCAAATTTTAAAGTTAAAAAGGCATTTAAATAGACTCTGAGTTTATATTCGTCGATTTTAGGTTTACTCATTTTGTAATTTATAGATATGTATTTATTGCTTATGTCTTTTTTGAATATTTCTTTTTCTTTTAAAACTTTTAATGGTTCCATGTATTCTTTTCTGATTACATTAAAGTTTTCAAATTTTTTGGTTTGATAAAATTCTTTTACCTGTTTGATAACTTTTTCAGGATTTACATCTCCAGCTATTACTAAAAACATATTAGATGGTTTATAAAAATAGTCAAAACATGTTTTAATCATTTTTAGATCTATTTTATCTAAGTCTGAGACTTTACCACCGGTATCATAACGATAACTATCTTCGATAATCGTATTTTCAAGACATTTAGTGTCTGAAATAAAGCCTGGATTATCTTCGTATTTTAAAAGTTCTTGTCTGATTATATTTCTTTCTTTGTCGACATCTTTTTTAGTTATGTTTAGCGTAGTTACGCATTTTAATAAGGTGTTTAAGTTTTCTTCAAAGTTACGTGGTCCATAAAAGTGATAAGCGGTTACTGTTTTATTGGTGTAGGCATTATGGGAAGCAGAGTTTTTGTTGTAAATTTCAGCCGGATCGAAATCACCATCTTTGGTATAGATTAGGTGCTCGAGAAAATGAGCAGTTCCAGTATAAGTTTTAATAAAGTTTTTGTCTTCTTCTTTTTTAAATTCGGTGTCTTTAGATCCATATAAAACTGTCATTTCAGCAAATATGTTTTTTCTTTTAATTTTACAGATATAGATGCGAAGACCGTTTTCTAAAACCTCTTCGTATACGTAATTATTTAATTTGTTAAATTTTTTTCTAATCATTTTGACCTTCTCCTTCTAAGAAAACAATGGCTCTCATATAAACTTTTTTAGCTAAATTCATAACGTCGTCTTTAGTTACTTTTTTTATATTTTTGATTTTGTCTTTATTGGAATCATCGCCATAGATTATTTCACCTTCCATATCGTTTGTGCAGGTGGTGATAAAATCTTCGGTGTCATCAAATGATGTGATATATGATCGTTTAAAGTCGTCTATATAGGTATCGCTAAAGTTACCGTTTTTCATATCTTCCATTTTGTTTTTGACGACACTCATTATTTCATCGTAGTTGTTTTTATCGAAGGCGGATGATATTCTAATTATCCCGGTAAAGTCATCACGGCCAGTAGTTATAGAATAACAAAGGGATTTTTCTTCTCTCACTTCTTTATTTAAAAGAGATGAAGAGTCACCACCTAAAATAGATGAATACATTCTCAAGACGTAATTACTTTCAAAGAAAGACAGATTTTGGGCGACAAGGCCGATTGCAAGCATACTTTGTTTATCAGATATTTGTTCTTTAATTATTTTAAGTGGTTCTACTTTGGTTTGAGTGATGTATGGTGATGGCAATTTATTTAAAACTGGTTTATAGGTAATTTGTTTTTGGATAATGTCTTTGATTTGGTTTTCATCAATGTCACCAGTGACAAAGATTTCTAAACGGGAATTTTTTAAGAAATTCTTATAAAATTTATAAAGTGATTTTCCAGTTACTTCTTTTTCTTTTTCGATAGTTTCAGTTAAAGATAATTTAGGAAAGCGAGTTACCGGCATGTTTTCAAATAGTTTTCTGGAAATATAGCTTCTCCTTTGTTCTTTAATGGTTTCCATTCCGTGAATGTCTTCTTTTTTGATAACTTCGAGGATTTCTTCGTCGAAAGACCCGTTTTTTATTTTGGGGTTAAACAATATATTAAAGGCAAATTCGATGGTTTTTTCGTTCATTCCTTTTTCCGTATATTTTTCATTTAAAAAGGTTAAGGCCAAGCCAAATATTTGAAGTGATCCTGATGATTGGTAACCTATTTTATAGCTTGGGGCATATAGCTCGTAGGAAGCTAGATATTTATCTCCTATAGTTTCATATTTAGAATTAGTCCTGGAGAGAATGCTTGCTAGAAGAGGAATGTTATATGTGAAGTTTTGCTTTTCCTCGGTAATTAGGTCGACATAGATTTTTATTTGTTTGAAGTTTTTAGTTTTTAGGATATGAAGGTTATAGCCTTCCATTTCATAGTTTTTGTATTTCATAAAATCACCTACTAAACATTATAACAGAAAAAATCAGATTTACTCTGATTTTTCATTGATTATTCTTTTGCTTGTAAAATACGTGACGATGAAGTAACCACCATAGATGGCAATTATAAGCAGAGCTGTCATTGCAATCGAACTAATATTAGTAGTAACACTCATACTTTCCATTATTTTACTTGCAGACATTATTCCAAATACCGAATGGATAATAGCCACTAAAAGCGGTAACATAAAGAATATGCCAATTTGGATAAATAGAGCTTTGTTTAGTTTTCTATCATCAACGCCAATTCGTCTTAACATTCCATATTTTTCTTTATTGTCACTACTATCTGATAATTCTTTTAGGGCGAGAATTGCGGCAGATGAGATAAGGAAGATGATTCCTAGATATAGTCCGATAAAGATCATGATTGCTCTTAGGCCAGTACTGGCGGTATAGATATCGATTTTAGTATCAGCTACGGCACCTTCTCCGTTTATTTCGTCCATATATGACATAAGTTCAGAATTTGCTTCATCTTTGTCACCTTTGAAGTTAGCTGCTAAAAAGTTTTTGGTTATTTCACTTAAACTTATATCGATGTTATCTGGAACAACGACGATACCGGTATTAGATTTATTGCCGCTCATTTGAAGTAAGCCTTCGACACATTCTTTGTATTTATTATGAAGTGTTTTATCGCCTATTTGGATGGTCACACCTTTTGCAAGGGCCTTATTTTCATATTGTAACATTTGTTCATAGTCGGCGACTAAAATAAATTCGTCTTCGTTTAAGGTATATGTTTGGTTACCGTAAAAACTGGCAATTTTATTATAATCTGATATCGTCATAACTGGAAGATAATTGTCAACGAGTAAATTCGGATAATCTTTTTGGACATCATTTAATATTGGAGTTAGAAGAGATCCGACTGTGACAGTATCAAAACCATAGGTATAACTTTCAGTATATTCGGCGAAGTTATCTAAGTTATAGCCAACTTTAGTTAAAATGTTTTTCGCAGTTTTTCCTTCGGCATCAGAATACGTATAGACAAGGACATCGGCTGGTGTTCCATATTGAAGGTCGTTTTTAAGTGACACGTTAATAGACCAAGCTGATGAGAAAATCGTGATGGTGAAGAATAACAAAAGACAGATGATACTCATCGAAAAGACAGTAGTGTTTACTTTACTATTTATTTGTCTTAGGATGAAGATATTTAGGTTTTTAAGATATAACTTTTTATTACTTTGAACTAGTTTTAAGATAAATCCTGAGATTCCAAAGAACAAGAGGAAGGTTCCAATTATTCCAAGAAGGATACTTGTACCAAAGAGGTCTAGAGAATCTAATCTTTGGGTGGCAAAGTAATAAGCAACGCCTAAAATTACGGCAGCTATTAAGAAGATAACAACTGATAACCCGAGACTGCGCACTTTAATTTTTTCGCCTTTTTTAGAGGCGTTAAGCAAGTCAATTAGTTTGTATTTAGTTACAGCAAAGACGTTAAAGATCATTACAATTAGATAAATAATTACATAATAGAAAATTGTTTTAATCGCGGCTGCTTTAGAAAAGACAAAGGTAAATTCTGACATATCTGCTTCAAAGAGATTTGCAACAACGATACTCATGAACTGAGATGCGATTATTCCGATTATTAGACCGGCAACTAAAGAGATGATGCCGATAATAAAGGTTTCCATTAGAAGGATTTTAGAGACATCTCGTTTTCCCATTCCAAGGGTCAGATAAATTCCAAATTCTTTTTTTCGCCTTTTAATCAAAAATCTTGAGGCGTAGATTATCAGAAAGCCTAGAACGATAGCGACAAAGATGGAAACTCCACCTAAGAATTCGTTCATCAGGCCGATTATTTCTTTTTCGGCATCGTTTAGTTCAAGCATAGCTTGCTGGGAATCCATGGCATTAAAGACATAGAATATAGCAACACCTAAAACTAAGGTTAAAAAGTAAATCGCATAATCTTTGAAACTTTTTTTAATATTTTTTAATGATAACTTAAAGAGCATCGTTTAAATCCCCTCCAAGTAAGGTTACAACATCGATTATTTTGTCGAAGAATTCTTTTCTTGTATCATTGCCTTTTACTAATTCGTTAAATATTTTTCCGTCTTTGATAAAATATATTTTGGAACAGTAACTAGCGGTAAAGGCGTCGTGAGTAACCATGAGGATTGTTGCGTTTAAGGTTTTATTTAAGTCTTCTAATTTTTCTAGAAGCATTCTACTACTTTTACTGTCTAGGGCTCCTGTTGGTTCGTCAGCTAAAATCAGTTTAGGGTTTGTAACTATAGCTCTTGCAGATGCGACTCTTTGTTTTTCACCACCACTCATCTGATAAGGAAATTTATTTAAGATTTTCGTGATGTTTAATGTTTTAGCTACTTCTTTGATTTTCTCATCGATTTCTTTGGACTTTTTGCCTTGAATAGTTAGCGCTAGGGCAATATTTTCATAAGCTGTTAGGGTATCTAATAAATTAAAGTCTTGGAAGATAAAACCTAAGTCTTCTCTTCTAAACTTGTTTAATTTTTCACCTCTTAGTTCAGTAACGTCGGTTCCACTTATTAAAATGTGGCCACTTGTCACTTTATCGATGGTCGAGATACAGTTTAAAAGGGTCGTTTTACCTGAGCCACTGGCTCCCATAATCCCGACAAATTCTCCTTCATAAACGTTAAATGAAATATTGTTTATGGCTTTGGTTAAGTTGCCACGATTTCCATAATATTTTTCAACGTTTGAAACTTGTAATATTTTTTCCATTTCTTTCACCTCTTGCCTTCATTATATAGAAGTTTTATTTGGTTTACAATTTAATTTACTAACAGAAACTTACACGTTTGTAAGAAAAAAAAGACTTATTTTAAGTGGCTCAGATAGTATTCTTTACCTTTTTTAGTTACTTCATAAGTCTTATTGTCTACTTTTTTTATAAGTTTTTTATTTTCAAGATTTGTTAAGGCTTTTTGCCATTTATCTTTTTCTTCTTTAGTCTCGTTTTTTAAATCTACTTGATAGCCACCTGATTTTAGAACGTTTTTATCTAAGGTAATTACACTACCTATTTCTGCTGCGCTTCTAAAAATCATCGTCTCTCTTTCATCTAATTTAATGTTTGTTTCTAAATTTCCTAGGCTAAAGGTAAAGTCGTCATCGCCTAGGTTTATCGTAAATTCATTGTTTTCAAATCTTTTGCTTTTGGTTAAGTAACCCATTTTAATCTTTCCTCTCTATTTCTTTAGTCATCGAACCTAGTGGGAAGGTTATTTTAACTATGGTTCCCTTCCCTACTTCGCTTTCGATGGTAACTCCGTGAGATAGTTTATCACAGAGGGTCTTAACTAGATATAAGCCCATTCCTGTCGAGTTATATTTGCTTCGGCCATTTTGACCGGTAAATCCTTTATCGAAGATGCGCGGAAGGTCTTTTTTATCGATACCGATTCCGTTATCTTCAAAATAAAGGGCGATGTTTTCTTTATTCTTTTTTGCATATATAGATATTTTAGGATTTTCTTTTAAATATTTTAAACTATTGGAAATAATTTGTTTGGAGATAAATTCGAGCCATTTACTATCAGTTTTAACTTGATAGTCGATACCGTGAATATCCAAGGATATGTTTTTTAAAATAAAATCCTTTTTGAAGTTAATCATGACTTTGTTTATAACGTCTTTAAGGTTTGTATTTTTTATGATGTAATCTTTTTCGAGATTTTGACTTCTGGCGTAAAACAGAATTAGTTCGACGTAATTATTTATTTTTACTATTTCTTCTTTGATGCTGTCAGATACTTTGCCCGGATTGTTTTCGGTTATTAGGTTAATGGTTGAAAGCGGGGTTTTTATTTCGTGAACCCACAGTTCCATGAATTCCTCAAAGTCTTCTTCTTTAAATTTGTATTTGTTTATTTGTTCGAGTTTATACTTTTCGGTTATTCTAAGGATTTTTTTCAGCATTTCACCTTCGATGAAGTAAGCTTCCGGCATGGTTTCAGTAATTAACGATTTATTATCTAGATGATCTAGGATGTTTAGGGTCTGATTATAAAAGTTTTTTCTTTGAATAAAGCCATAGAAAATAAATACGATACCAAATAAGACTAGTAAAAATACAACCATTACTAATACGGGAGTGATTAAATCAAAGGTATCTAAGATAAAGGC
>DVFV01000075.1 GCA_018713045.1 Candidatus Coprosoma intestinipullorum
AAGAACTTGCCGATGTGGTTTATGAAGTTGATGCGGGTGTGATAACAGAATTTAAAAAAAATTAAATTCATAAAAAGAAAAATATTATTTTGCTCAATATTTATATCAAAAAAATTAGGTATTACAAGAGTAACATAAAATTTTTATTTACCGTTAAATGAACCATCTATAATAGATAGTAATTGTATTTTAGATAATTATATTTCCCTTTTATGTCCCCGAGATATTCTGCATTGTTCATTATGGTGTTATGCCTAATTCTTCTTGAAATTTACTAGCGCAGATTTTTTCACTGTTTTCCTCAGCTTGATCAGCAATGTCAATTGTTTTACTTCATATATTCGGAAATATTTTTCTGTTATTAGATTTTTTTGAAGTCAAAAAGTTTAATGAAAAAGATTATGTTACATAGTAATAATAACATATGGTTATTATTTGCGACGTCCGAGCAAAATATGGACGCATTTAAATAACTTTTTGAATTTTCGAACAAAATATCTGTCGTTTTAGACATCGTTAAATTATTTTTTATATTTTTTGTGATATTTTTGAGTTGATAAATGTCGAAATATGTAATGATAGGAGGTATAAATCGTGAAAATTTTAAAAGGCATAGCTGTAATTTTTGTTTTATCTATTACAGCAGCATGTATGGGAGTTCAAGCCGACGATTATTTGGGATTAATTGGCGTAGACATTCCTGCAGGTTATGAGGGTGTTTATACTAGTAAAAACGTAAAGAAAACACAATATAGTCATCAATATTTAAGTACTGTCGGAAGTACAGATGATAGAGCGGTAAGAGCTCGTGTAAATAATACTAATGGTGACCATGGTTCATATTATAATTTAACTCAAGGCGGCTGTAACAGAATAACAGGTTCTAATGGTGTAGGTACTAATCCTGGTACTTATAATTTAAATGTACAAGTTGTAGGTTTTCATATAACAACGACAGAATATACGGGAACTTGGATACTAGATGAAGATTTAATGCACAATAGTGGTATTTGTTAATAAGGTAGTTTGATTTAAGCATATTTCGACTTTATCGATTTTTGTTTTTAATGATTGAAAAATGAAGGTGATTACGATGAAATCATTTTTAAAAAAAAATAAGATATTATGTTTGTTATTATTAATTATATTTTTGTGGATCATAGTTACATGTGTAATGTATAAGATTGATTTTTCTGATTTACAAAAAGCATCTGCTAGTAATATTGAAAGGTGTAAGGAGGAGGCTTCAAGTGAGTTTTGTTCACAATTTTCCGTACCTGATATGCCTGATACATTTTCCATATTTTTTCAATTAATTGTTGATTATCCATTACGTATATTTGCATATTTTATATATCCAATTTTTATTATTATTTCTGTTGTAAGTCTTGTTTATAATGAGGTAAAAACTGGATATGTTAGAAATATATTAACACGTATGACGTATAAAAATTATATATCTAAAATTTATTTAAATTCATTAAAAAGTTTGATAGTTTTACCGTTCTTTTTGTTGGTTTTGTTTATTAGTTCTTATATTTTGTCCGGTGGTAATTTTATAATTCCGACTGAAGAAACTGCTATTGTTGAACAGCAATATTTAAACAATTTTTTACAATTTAGTTTAATTTATATTATAAATATATTTTTCTTAAATTGGTTTGTTATTAACCTTGCTTATATTGCTACACTAAAAAGTAATCATGCAATTTCGGCTATTATTGGTGCCTATATGGGATTTTGGATAATTTGGATAGTTTTAGAAGCTATTATAGGATTTGGAATTCAAAAGATATTTTCTATTCGGTATTTGACAAATTCGTTATCTTTCGCAAGTTTTTGGATATATGATCATGTAATAAGTTTGCCATTTATGTTGATATATGCTTTATGTTTGGTTGCTTTAAGCGGAATAGTTGTTTACTTTGTTAGCAGAAATAAGGAAAGGGTTGTTTTAAATGCCGAAAAAACAATTTAGAATTGAAATTTTTAAAGAATATATTAATTCTTGGATTTTTAAAATCCTTATAGCTTCATCTTTTTTGATAACATTTTTTGTAATGGCAAATTATGGCTTGAATAAATCTTATTCAGTGGCTATGCTTGCAGCTTTGACATCTAATATATATATTGTTTGTGCTTTGTTTATTCCATTATTAATCACAACAATAAATATATATAATGTTTTTAATAGCAATTATTTTCTTGCTATTAGAATCTCATCAAAAAAGGAGCGACTCAAAGAATTGTTGAAAAACATATTTTTTTCTAGTAGTTTTGTATTTTTGATTATTATTTTAATATTGTTGATAGGTTTAAATTTAGTGTGTGCTTCTAATTTAGAATTTATGAATAGTTATCAATTTTATAATATTCCAAATATAATTTATATAATTTTTTATATTATAAGGTTATATGTTATATTGGTAATTGTATCTGTGTTTAATGGATTTATATTGGATAGTTTTTCTTCTAAATTTGTTATATTTTTAAATGTTATTTTTTATGGAATTATATTTATGTATCCATATATTCCGATAAGTGCTGGTCGAACATCTATTCTCGATACATCCCCACTTATTTTTGAGTATTTACAATTAAATTCATATTCTACATTTTTAACTGAAATTTTATGTTCTATTTTTGCTTTGTTACTTCCGATATTATTGTTAAATATTCTTTTAAATTTAAATGTGAAAAAAAGTGATATAAATAGTTTTAAATATGTGGTGTTAAATGATACTGAATATACGATTAGAACTAAGAAATTTATATTAATTTTCTATTTTGCTTATTTAATTATATATTCATTGATTAAAATTTTTGTGATGAATTATAATGATAATGGTTTTAACGTTGTTTTAGGATTAAATGCGGATATTAACGATAATTTTTTAAATGTTATTTCATTTTTCCTTAATGTTTTAGTGTTTGTTATGCTTGGAACAATGTTATTTGTGAAAGATTTATCGAAAAACAAAAGTAATATTTTTTTAAGGATGAATAAAACAAGATGGACTATTTTAAAGATTATATCTATAATAATTCAGTTTGCTATTTTACTGGCGGTTGGTTATTTAGTTACTTTCACTATATTTAGTTTGTTTGATAAGATGCCAGATAATACTTTATTACTTTATTTTACAAATTTAACCATATTTATTTTGCTTGAACTTTTTATATTGATTTTAATATATGGAAATGTTATTTTAAAATTGTTAATAGGTTTAGGTTTGATATTATTACTTTGTTTTAACTTAATAGGGGTTGTAAGTATGACAAATTATATTTGGTATTTAGTGGTTTCTTTAATTATTATGATTATATTTGCGATTATGATTTTTAGAAAGAGAATTTATAAATTGTTTGAAAGTGAGGTTTTTAGATGAAAATTAGGTTAATAAATGTGTCAAAAGAGTTTAAAAAAATTCCTGTTTTAAAGAATGTAAATTTAGAATTTGAAGAAGGGAAGATATACGGTTTTGTTGGACGTAATGGTAGTGGTAAAAGTGTTTTACTTAAAATAATGTGTAACTTCTATGAACCGACAATAGGCGAAGTTTTATATGATGGTGTAGATATTGTAAAAGCGAAAACATATCCTCCAGAAACTAGAGCTTTAATTGAATCACCTTCTTTTCTTCCTGATCTTACAGGCTTTGAAAATTTAAAGTTACTTGCCGCAATTCAACATAAAATAAGTGATGAAGATATAGTTAAAACATTAAAGCTTGTAAATCTCGATGATGAAATGAATAAAAAATATAGTAATTATTCACTCGGTATGAAACAAAAACTTGGTATTGCCCAGGTTTTAATGGAGAATCCCAAAGTAATTATTTTAGATGAGCCATTTAATGGAGTAGAGAACGAAACAGTAAAGAAACTGAGAAAGGTTTTATTAGATGAAAAAGAAAAGGGA
>DVFV01000076.1 GCA_018713045.1 Candidatus Coprosoma intestinipullorum
GGTTATAGTATCGCTTCACTTGAAGATCATTTACGTGAATAATTTGACAAAATCTAATAATTAATGTATAACATACTCTTGAAAGAGAGGACTGAAATAAAATGAAATACAATTTTAATGGTGAGGAATTAAAAGATTTAGACGAAAGAACCAAAAATGAAAATTACAAACTTAGAATATGTGTAAATAAAGATAAATTGCGCACTGTTAAATTTAAATTAGGCAAAAAAATTATTGGATGTAGCCAAAACTATAGCCTAGTTTCTACCCTCGATGACGCTTCCGAAAACATCATGGAAGAAACACTACTATTTGATAAACTCTGTGGTGAAAAAGGAGCAAAAATTCCAGACAGTAATATAGATCAGTTATTGCTAGATGGCTATAAAATTGAAATCAAACCAATTATTAAAAATGTAAATGAAATAGACTATAAATTTGTTAAAATTATTGTCAAAAATAAAGCATGTGAGACAATCTATAGTGCCACCTGTGAAACAATTAAAGATGCCCTAAATGAGCTAGAAGAAGAAGCTGAAGCCATGAATAATCATAATATATTTCAAAAAATACTGATGAACAGAAAAATAAAAAAAAATACTTATAAAAGGTTCTGAAAAAAAATTAGAAATTTTATTATAAGATTATCTATTGCCCTACTAAAAAAATAAAAAAATAACGAAAAATACTTGTAAAACAATACAATTCATTTGATTTTACGAGTTTTTTTTGTTATGATTATAAAGGTGATAATATGGCAAAATACGATGAAGATTCAATAAAAATATTAGAAGGCCTAGATGCTGTTCGAAAAAGACCAGGAATGTATATCGGATCAACCGATAAAAGAGGCCTTCACCACTTAGTATGGGAAATAGTTGATAACGGAATTGATGAAGTAATAAACGGTTATGGAAACAAAATAAACGTCACAATCAATAAAGACGGAAGTATTACCGTCGAAGACTTTGGTCGCGGAGTCCCAGTCGGTATGCATTCAAGTGGTAAATCAACCCCTGAAGTAATATATACAATTCTTCATGCCGGTGGGAAATTTGAAACCTCAGGTTATAAAGTTTCAGGTGGACTTCACGGAGTTGGAGCCTCAGTTGTTAATGCCTTAAGTAAATGGATGGAAGTAAATATAAAAAGAGATGGCTATGAATATTATATCAGGTTTGAAAATGGGGGCCATGTTACCGTCCCTCTAAAAAAATTAGAAAAGACAAACGCAACTGGAACTAAAGTTCATTTCATGCCGGATGACACCATTTTTTCGACAACTCAGTTTTCTTTCCAATCTATTTGTGAAAGAATGCAAGAAAGTGCTTTCTTACTTAAAAATTTAACCGTCAAAGTTAAAGATGAAATTACAGATAGAGAAGAAACATATCACTACGAAAATGGAATAAATTCCTTTGTCGAATACTTAGATGCCGATAAAAAAGTTATCCACAAACCAGTTGATATCAAAGGAACTAAAGAAGGAATTAACGTTGAACTTGCTTTTCAATATACTGAAACATATTCAGAAAATATTATATCCTTCGTTAATAACGTTAAAACAAGTGACGGTGGAACTCATGAAGTAGGACTCAAAACTGCCATCACGAGAGTATTTAACGATTATGCTAGAACCAATGGTTACCTTAAACCCAAAGACAAAAACTTTGAAGGACCAGATACGAGAGAAGGACTAACAGCTATTATCTCACTTCAAATACCAGAAAAATTACTGCAATTTGAAGGCCAGACTAAAGGTAAATTAGGAACTCCAGTTGCTCGTACAGTTGTCGATAGTATTGTCTCTGAAAAACTAGAATTTTTCTTAGAAGAAAATAAAGAAATAGCTACTAAAATTCTCGAAAAAATGGTTAAATCTAAACAAGTTAGAGAAGCCGCAAGAAAAGCTAGAGATGAAGCAAGAAGTGGTAAAGGTAAAGGTAAAAAAGAAAAATCTATCAGTGATAAATTTACCCCAGCTCAATCTAAAAATCCAAAAATCAACGAATTATTCTTAGTCGAAGGAGACTCAGCAGGTGGATCTGCCAAACAAGGAAGAGACCGTAAATTTCAAGCTATTTTGCCTTTAAGAGGAAAAGTTATAAACACTGAAAAAGCCCCATTAACAGACGTTTTAGCTAATCAAGAAATAAACACTATGATTCAAACGATTGGAGCTGGAATAGGTAGTGACTTTAAAATAGAAGACTGTAATTATGATAAAGTTATCATCATGACTGATGCCGATGATGATGGAGCCCATATTGCCATATTACTTTTAACTTTCTTCTATCGTTATATGAAACCATTAATTGAAAATGGTCATTTATATATCGCCATGCCACCATTATATGCCCTAAAAAATGGTAATAAAATCTACGGTTATGCTTGGGATGATGAAGGGGCCGAAGAAATTAGAAAGAAAAACAAAGTAAAACTTGAAAAACAAAGATATAAAGGACTAGGTGAAATGAACGCTGAACAACTTTGGGAAACAACTATGGATCCTAAAAAAAGAAGTCTAATCAAAGTAAACCTAACCGATGCCTCTTTAGCTGAAAAAAGAGTCAGTGTTTTAATGGGGGACAACGTTGAACCTAGAAAAGAATGGATTGAAGAAAACATTCAGTTTACCTTAGAAGATAATTATGCGAAGTAGGTGAAAATATGGAAGATGTAAACAAAAAAATATATGACTATTCTCTAGAATATATTATGGGTGATAATTTTGCCAAATACGCCAAAACTATCATTCAAGATAGAGCCCTGCCTGATGTCAGGGATGGTTTAAAACCTGTTCAAAGAAGAATATTATATGCCATGTATAAAGATGGCAATACATACGACAAACCGACCAAAAAATCAGCTAAAGCTGTCGGAAACATCATGGGATTCTACCACCCACATGGCGACTCTAGTATTTATGATGCCCTAGTTCGTATGAGTCAATGGTGGAAAAATAACCACTGTTTCGTTGAAATGCAAGGAAACAATGGTTCCATGGATGGTGATGGTCCCGCCGCCATGCGTTACACAGAAGCAAGACTATCCAAGATAGCCGGTGAAATGCTCAAAGACATCGGTAAAGATACGGTTTTAATGAGCCTGAATTATGACGACTCTCTTTTAGAACCAACTGTTTTACCTGCTAGATTCCCAAATTTACTAGTCAATGGGGCGACTGGAATATCCGCCGGATATGCGACTAATATTCCCCCGCATAACCTAGGAGAAGTAATCGATGCAACCATCAAAAGAATTGAAGATCCAAATTGTGATTTAAATGATATCTTAAAAATTATCAAAGGCCCAGACTTTCCAACTGGTGGAGTAGCTGAAGGCGCAAAAGGCATCGCTGAAGCCCTAAGAACCGGAAGAGGTAAAGTAACTGTCCGCTGTAAATACGAAATAACCGGGCCAAAAAGCAATCGTCAAATTATCATCTCTGAAATACCATATGATGTTAATAAATCAGCACTAGTCAAAAAAATCGATGAAATCAGAATAGACAAAAAAGTTGACGGTATCTCAGAAGTCAGAGATGAAACCGACCGTAATGGACTTCAAATTGCCATTGACCTTAAAAAAGGTGCCAATGAAGATTTAATTGTCAATTACTTACTTAAAAACACCGACAT
>DVFV01000077.1 GCA_018713045.1 Candidatus Coprosoma intestinipullorum
AATAAGGTTTATAATTTCGATGTTGAAAATATCGTTATGAGTTTACCAGAGATTAATATTTGTGATGTTTTGCCAAAGAAAAACGAAGATGGTTCTGAGGCACTTGCTTTACACATTGTGTTTGAGGAAAGTTTTGCTTGCGAGCTTGAAGCGGGTAATGCTAGTTTAGATGATGAGCTTGATATGATTCAAGATAAGATTTACGAGAAATCTAATGATGTGAATATGGTTCCGACGGTATTTAAGGTTCGAAAAGATTTCCCTTATGCAGGTTCTGGCAAGAGAGATATTGCAGCTTTGAAGGCAGAAGAAGATGGATTTATTCATTTGGATAATAAATATGTTAAAAATCATACAAAAAAATTGTCTTTATATAGATAATTTTTTTAATATTGTGGTAAAATGTTAGATAGTAGGAGGGCGTAATTATGATTTTAACTAATCTAACAATACTTGTTTTGTTTAGCATAGTTTATATTGTTGGTTTGCTTTGTCTTTATTTTTCTAAGTCAAGGTTAAATACTGGTGAAAATAAAATTTATGTGGCTATGCTAATGTCTAATTTAATCGGACTTTTTTTGCAACTGCTTTGTGATTTAGTTTCTTATAGGTATGATGCTATTCCGGTATTTGTAAGCGATATTATATTAAGACTTTATTTAATTTATTTTATTGTTTGGCTTTCGCTTATGCTTTTGTATTTGATCGAGATATCTTTTAAAGATAAGAGTAAAAATAAGATGCGACTATTGGCTATTTTTGGTGGAGTTGTTGCTGGTATTATAACAGTGGTGCTTCCTTATGATCTTTACCGGGATATCGAGAATAGAATTTATTATACTTTTGGTAGTGCGATTAGCGTGACATTTATTTGTTCGTTTATAGTTGGAACGGTTTTATTTGCAATTCTTATTTTGAAGAGAAAAGAAATAAGCAGAAAAAAGACGATACCAATTTGGATGTTTTTACTTTTGGCAAGTGTTGCGGGAATAACTCAGGCAGTTCATCCAGAGTTAGTAATTACAGCGGCTGCGGAAAGTTTGGTTTGTTGTTTTATGTATTTTACAATTGAGAATCCTGATGTTCAGTTATTAGAAGAGCTTTATAAGAACAAGAAATTAATCGAAAGAACTAATGAGGATACTTCTAATTTCTTATTTAGAATGACTCAAGATATTAAGAAACCAGTTAAGGATATGGTTGAGCTTAGTAAAGATATGATGAGTGAGAATGATAAATCTAAATTGTTAGAAGACGTTAAAATTATCAACAACTCAGCTTTACAAATTGATTACTTGGTAAATGATGCACTCGATGTTTCAGCAATGAATACGAAAAAACTTAAGATATACGACACGAGATATAACGCAGTAAATTTATTTAAGGAGATTAAGTATCGTTTTGACGATGAACTTAAAGATGGAGTTAAGTTCGAGATGTCTTTAGATGGGAATATTCCGGAATATTTGTATGGTGATTCCATAAAATTAAAACAAGCGATACTTTCTGTTTTGAATAAGTCACTTGCCCATACGGAGAAGGGTAGTATTACTTTAAATGTAAGTGCGATTGTAAAATATGGACTTTGTAGGCTTATTATTACGATAACGGATACTGGAGAGGGCATTGGTATTGACGAGGTTAACGAGATTTTAAGTTTGAAACCGGCTGATTTAGCAGACATTGGTCTCGATAAGGATAGTAATCATTTGGAACTTCGAGCTGTTAAAAAACTAGTTGGGTTACTCGGTGGTAATTTAATGGTTAAGAGCGAGGTCAATGTTGGAACAACTGTCAATATTGTACTTGAGCAAAAGATTGTCGAGACCGAGAAGACAATTATTTCTAGGAAACTCGACAGTTACGAACAATCTATTAATGCGAATAAAAGAATTATGGTGGTTGATGACGATGCCAAAGAGCTTGCAAAGATTACTTCGATTTTAGAAAAACACAATGCAAATGTGAGCGGTTCGTTATTCGGCCGTGATTGTATTGAAAAAATCGGTTATAAGCATAAATTCGATTTGATTATTTTGGATGATGAGACTTCTACTTATAGTGCTTTAGAGGTTTTGAAAGAACTTAAGAAGAATAAGAAGTTTAATATTCCAGTAGTGGTTATGATTGACGATAATAAAGAATTTATTAAGCTTCATTATTTACAAGATGGTTTTGCCGATTGTATAATGAAATCTAAGTTAGAGTCTGAACTTGAAAGAATTATAAAAAGGTTTTAGGGCCTTTTTTAATAGTTAGGGTGATTACATGTTTAAAAATAAAAAGTTTTTCGTTTTAGGAATGGGCAAGAGTGGAATAAGTGTAGCAAAGCTTTTGGCCCCAGACAATGAGGTTTTGATTACTGATGTAAAGTGCGATGATTTTAAACTTATAAAGGAACTTGAAGATTTAGGGATAAGCGTTGTTATTACTAAGGAACAAGAGGAGGTTTTTAATTCTTCTTTTGATTATGTTGTCAAAAATCCCGGGGTAAAGTTAGATCATCCAGTAGTTTTAAGAGCTAATAGATTAGGTATTCCGGTAATTACGGAGTTAGAGGTCGGTTATTTATATTTGCCTAAGGTGAAGATTATTGGAATAACCGGTTCAAATGGAAAGACAACAACGACAACACTGATTTACGAAATGCTCAAGGCGGCCTCTTTACCGGTTCATTTAGCTGGAAATATCGGTATTCCTTTATGTGGGATTATCGATAAAATAAAAGAGGGAGATATTTTAGTTATCGAGGTTTCTTCACATCAGTTAGTTAATTTGGATAAATTTAAAGCTGATGTTAGTGTTTTAACTAATTTAAGTGAGGTTCATTTAGATCATTTTGGAACTTATGAAAATTATAAGAAAACGAAGATGAGAATTTTCAATAATCAGACTGATAAGGATTTAGCTATATTAAATGGTGGAGATTCCGAGGTTGTGAGATTAACTAAGAATATTCCTTCAAGAAAACTTTATTTTTCTTCAGTAAGTAGCGAAGCTGATATTTATTTTAATGGAAGTGGAATTGTATATAAAGGTGAGGAGATCGTAAATGTTTCTGACATCAGAGTGAAGGGCGTGCATAATTATGAAAATATAATGGCAGCAATTTTAGTTTCATTTGAGTTTGGTGTCAGTTTGGATGCGATAAAAGAGGTTTTAAATAATTTCGCGGGTGTTCCTCATAGATTAGAGTTTGTCACTAAAATTCACGGAAGAGATTTTTACAACGATTCTAAGGCAACTAATGTTAAATCAACAATAACAGCTTTGAATTCGTTTGATAACGATGTAATTTTAATTTTAGGTGGTTTGGATAGAGGTCATAGTTTCGATGGACTTAAGCCTTACTTAAAACATGTAACTAATATCGTGTGCTACGGCGAGACAAAAAATAGAATTAAAGATTTTGCCGAGAAATGTAATATAGATGTAACGGTTACGGATAATTTAGAGGAAGCAACTAAGGCTGCTTATAATATTTCTTCAGAAGGGGACACAATATTATTAAGTCCGGCTTGTGCGAGCTGGGATCAGTTTAAGAGTTTTGAGGAGCGAGGAGACGAGTTCAAAAATATTGTCGAAAGTTTTAAATGACTTTCTTTTTTTATTAAATTTATAATGTGTTTTTTTGAGTTTTAATTAATATAATTTTAGTTATAAATTATGTTTTAGTAATAAATGTTGACTTTGTTTATTGTAAACAATTATAAAGTTTCTTAAAATGATGGTATTTTTGTTTTAATTCTGCTATAATAAGCTTGTAATGGTTTGAATAAAGAGCCAAAAGAAATGAAAAAAATTATTTATTATGTAATGATTTTTAGTCGATTGTGTAAATTTGACAAATAACACGATTAGTGCTATTATAACGCACATAAAACGAGAGAGGCTACGAGAAAAACTTTAAAATCATTGTTTTAAAAGAAATGAGGGATGTTTAAATGTTTGGAAGATATCGTTTAGATAGGAATGGAAGTGCTAGAAAGAGAGAAGCAACAAGCTTAGGAAGAAGAATATTTAACGGCTTAGGAAATGCTCTTTCTGCAGTTGCATTAACTGGTTCGCTTGCTGCAGGCGTTGCTGCTTTTGCACCAACTAGTTATGCTGATGAAATTACTCAAGATCAAAGCATGACTCAACCAGTTGATAATAATACGCAGGCTGCTGAACAAGCTGCTGCGGAAGAGGCTGCAAGACAACAAGCTGCCGCTGAACAGGCTGCTGCAGAAGAAGCTGCAAGACAACAAGCTGCCGCTGAACAGGCTGCTGCAGAAGAAGCTGCAAGACAGCAAGCCGCTGCTGAACAGGCTGCTGCAGAAGAAGCTGCAAGACAACAAGCTGCCGCT
>DVFV01000078.1 GCA_018713045.1 Candidatus Coprosoma intestinipullorum
ACCGGAATTTACGCAAATAGATATGGAAATGAGTTTTGTTTCTGAGGATGATGTAATGGAAGTTACAGAAGGTCTTTTAAAGAAAGTGTTTAAAGATGTAAAGGGTCTTGATATAAAGACACCATTTGAAAGAATGACTTATACAAAAGCCATGGATTTATATGGTAGTGATAAGCCCGATACGAGATTTGAAATGCTTATTTCGGATATTTCAGATTTATTTGAAAATACGGATTTTAAAGTATTTAAGGAGGTTTTAGATAACAAAGGTATTATCAATGCGATTGTAGTTAAGGGTGGTGCTTCTAAGTATTCAAGAAAAGATATCGATAAACTTCAAGAGTTTGTGAAGGCTTATGGAGCTAAGGCTTTGGCTTTCCTTAAGTATAACGACGAGCTTACTGGTAGCATTGTTAAATTTACTCCTTTAGAGATTATAGATAGACTTAATTTAGAAAATGACGATTTAGTTTTAGTTATTGGTGATAAATCAAAAGTTGTTAAAACGGCTTTGGGTGCTTTAAGAGTTAAGATAGCTAAAGATATGAATTTAATCGATGAGAACAAATTCAATTTCTTATGGGTTACTGATTTCCCAATGTTTGAATATAGTGAAGAAGAAGGAAGATATTTAGCTTGTCATCATCCGTTTACTTTACCAAAGGATGTAGGTGGTTTAGATGATAGGGAAAATGCGAAGGCCAGAGCTTATGATATTGTTTTAAACGGATATGAAGCTGGCGGTGGAAGTCTTAGAATTCACGATCCAAAAGTTCAAGAGAAAGTTTTGGAAGAGCTTGGATTTACAAAGGAAGAGGCAAATGAACGATTTGGATTTTTAATTAATGCGTTACATTATGGAACACCACCGCACGGAGGACTAGCTATTGGACTTGAGAGACTTTGTATGATTATATGTGGAACTGATAATATTAGAGATGTTATCGCTTTTCCAAAGACGGCTAGTGCGTCAGATTTAATGATGGAGGCACCAGATTTTGTCGATGAGTCACAGCTCGAGGAACTTTCTATTCAAACGAAATAAGGTGATAAAATGAACAGTAGGGCAAAGGATGTTTTTGCGAAGGTTTATAAGAATTGTCCACAAGATGAGAATGCACTATATGGAATTATAATGAGTGTTTTAAATAATGAAAATTTATATAATTTAAGTGATGATGAGAAGGAAAAGTTAAAGTTGGTTCACGAAAATGTTTTAATCGATGGTGATTTTGGAATTGGCAAGACGACGATGGCTGAAGAAGTTGCAAGAAGTTTAGATTTACCTTTTTATAAGTTTATTATTCCAAAGGTTGGCAGTGGTTTTCCGTATCAGTTGTTGATTTCGAATTTTAACGATGTATATAGAAATATTTATGTAAAAAACGGAAATCCAAAATTACATGGTGTGGTCGTGTTTGAGGAACTCGAGAAGATTCTTAATGCGGATTGTTTAAGTTATTTGGACAGTGTTATAAATATGGAAACTTTTATGATTTATGATAAAGAACTTGGCGAAAATGTCGTGCTAGATATTTCTAATATTACTTATATCGGTGAAGTTAATCGTGATAGAGCGGCTGATTATATAGATGTGTCAATCGACCCTGATAGTTATAAAGATGTTTTAGCTGATAACGAAGATTTTTCTTTAAAGGATAAAGAGATGTTAAGAAATGTTTTGATCCATCTTGATATGGATAATCAGCTTAATTTAAAGATTAATCACTTTGAAAATTCACCTTCAATGTGGCATGTGTTTCAAAAACATATCAATTTTAAGAAATTAGATGTTAGTAGTATAAAGTTGATTTTACGTGATTCAGAATTTTCAAAATATAAAGCTTTAGCTTCGATGTTTGATGGTGAGGATTATTTAAAGTTTTTAAATGATAAATTAATCGATAGATTAGCAAAAGAGCTAGAAAGTAATCCTAATCGACTTTGTTCGATTCCAGATTATTTTAACGAGTTTTTAAATAAGATGATGGAATACGGATTTATCGATGTTTTTCCTGAAAATGGAAGTAAACAAAAGAAAAAAGAAATGTAATTTTTAGTTGGGGGATTAATTATGGAGAAATTACTTGGTGTGAAAGATGCGTTTAAAGATGTATATAAAAACTGTCCACAGGACAAGCAGGCACTTATTAGATTTATTATGCAAGTTCATACGAATCAATGTATTTACAATGGGACCAGTAATAATGTTAAACACGAAAATGTCTTGTTAGATGGTGATTTTGGGATTGGCAAAACGACGATGGCTGAAGAGGTTGCTAAGGTGTTTGGGATTCCTTTTTATAAGTTTTTGTTTCCTAAAATTGGCGGAGTGATTGATTCAGGTATTTTATCGAGTGTTTTAAATGATATATTTGAAAATATGTATAATGAAAACGAGCATAATAAAAAATTAAATGGTTTAATTGTCATCGATGAACTTGAGAAAGCTTTAAATTTTGATTGTTTAAATATGCTTGATAATATTATTGGAATGAAATATTATTCTCTTTATGACTCTAATAGTGAGTTATATATAAATGTTGATATTTCCAATATAACTTTTGTGGGAGAAATAAATAGAGATAGAACTAGGGAATATGTAACGATTCCTGAAGTTAGATATGTATCTTCTTTAGAGATAGATGAATCTTGTGATGACGATGTTGTATATATACATAGTGATGAGATTGAAAAAAGATTAAAAGAAGCTGATAATAAATTATGTGATAAGAGTAGTGATAGTGATTTTACTATTGAAGAGAGTAAATTAGAGAAGATTCTTTTACAGAAAGCCAAAAAAGATTTGGTAGAACAAATTTCAAAGCAATTAGTCTTTTCTAAGGTCGATGAGATTATAAATACGCAATCAAGGTGGCACATATTTAGCAATCATATTGCTTTTGAGGAGCTTAGTTTAGAGAGTATCGTTAAGATTTTAAGTGATTCAGAAATCTCAGAATATAAGAATTTATCTTCTAAACTTGAAGCGGATGATTATCTAGAATTACTAGATAGCGAAGTTGTCAAATTGGCGGCGGAGATGATTTTAAATAATCCAAATAAGCTTTACGCAATTACCGATGTTTTTTATGAAATTGCCGGTTCATTTGATAGTGATAATGTAATAAGTTTGTATGATAATAGGCCAAAGACATATGTTTTGAAGAGGAATACGGATGGAAGACATTAAAGATATTTATACGAGGGTTTATAAGAGGTGTCCACAAGATGGCGAAACTTTATATAGACTTATTAAGGCGCTGATGAAAAATAAAAACATATCAGAACGTGGGAATTATGCCGGTGTTCATAAGGATATTTTACTGGCGGGTAATTTTGGGATTGGCAAGACGACGATGGTAAGAGAATGTGCGAAGGAACTTAATCTACCTTTTCATGAATTTATTGCATCTACTAATGGCGGAATTGACCTGGGTTTTGATGAGAATTTTTACGATGTTATAAATGAGCTTTGGCTTGAAAATGATGATGAGCTTTTAAATGGGGTTATTTTGATTAATAATTTAGAGGAAATTTTTATTCATAATGCACAAAAGAATCTTGGTAATTATATTAAAAAACAGACTTTAGAAATTTCAGATACGATAGTTCATCTCGACAATATTATTTATGTCGGTGAATTTGATATAAGTAATTATTTAAATAAATCTAATTTTACGGCAAAATTTAGGATTGATAAATTATTTTCAAGGAAGAATAGAGATGCTTTAATAAAGAAAGAATTATGGCGTCAGTATAACAGTAGAATTTATAAGGTGTTTAATAGCCGGGATATGCGAAATATTTTTTCTAGGCAGATTATAATGCCGGATTTAGATAAAGAAGATATTAGAAGGGTTTTATTAAATTCGTCTATTTCAGAATATCAAGAGTTTCTTTCTCATCTTGATATAGATGAGTTTGGGGGGTTTACGAATAAAGAGGTTATAGATTATATTGTTTCTAGAGTTAATGAAAGTCCGCTTAAATTAAATGCGATTTCACCTATATTAGAAAACTTGTATATTGATGCAAAAAAACATATAAAAAAGCCTTGATTAGGGCTTTTTTTGGAGGTAAAAATGGAAAGATATAAAGAGATAGAAAGATCAATTATAAAAAAATTTAGACCGGCTATTTGGAGTAAATTTATGAGAGCAATTAAAGATTATAATTTGATTTCTCCTGGTGATAAGATTGCGGTTTGTATAAGTGGAGGTAAGGATTCAGCTTTGCTTGCTAAATGTATGGAAGAAGTTCAAAAACATGGGAATGTTAAGTTTGAACTGGAGTATATTGTGATGGATCCTGGATACACTAAAGAGATTTTGGATAAGATAAAAGAAAATTTGAAAATATTAAATATCGATGCACATATTTTTAGAACAGAGATTTTTAAAATAGCTGATATTTCTAAAGCTAAGAGCCCTTGTTTTTTATGTGCGAGGATGAGAAGAGGACATCTTTATAATTATGCGAAGAATTTAGGGTGCAACAAGATTGCTTTGGGACATCATTACGACGATGTTTTGGCAACGATTTTACTAAATCTCACTTATAATGGTTCTTTTGGGGCAATGAGGCCAAAGCTTCATAGTGATCATTTTGTGGGAATGGAACTTATAAGACCTTTATTTTTAGTTAGAGAAGACGATATCATCGAATGGGCAAGGTATAATGATTTGACTTTTATCGGCTGTGCGTGCTCGGTTACAAGAAAATCTTCCGGGAAGAGACTTCTTATGAAAAACATGATAGAAGATTTAAAAAAATATAATCCGGATATCGAAAAGAGTTTGTTTTCGTCGATCAATAATATC
>DVFV01000079.1 GCA_018713045.1 Candidatus Coprosoma intestinipullorum
AGAATGATTTCCATTTTGTATATTGTTCTTTATGGTATAATAGGAATGATTACTTATTTCTTTGTCGCTTATAAGTCAAAGACAATCGATAATGTATTTGGCAAGGGATTTGTTCAAAAGGTTTTCGATAACTTAAAGAAACTTAAGAAAAAAACTGTTAAATAGTTTAAGAAAATGTTAAAATAATTTTAGTAAAGGAGAGGGTGAGTTTGGAGCAGTTATCATTTATGGAAAAACTTCAAGTTTTGTTTAGCAATATTTTGGCTCATCCGCTTTTTTTAATTATATTATTAATGCCGGTTGTGCTACTGCTGCTTAGGAAGAGGCATGGTAAAAAGATTTTTATTGGAGTTTATTTATTAGTTATTATTTTCGTTTTGTTTATCGGAAATGAGGTTATTTTTGAACTTTTCGACAATATGATGGACGGTTTATTTATGACTCTTTATTTTCCAAATTTTATCACACTTTTTGTGGTTGTCGTTCTCTGTTCAATTATCGCTTTGGTTTCATTTTTCGATAAGAAGATGTACCGAATAAATAAGATTATAAATATAACTGGTTTTGCGATTGTCCAGTTTATGTTTGTTTTGATATTAACAACAGTTAGATCGAATAATATCGATATTTATGCCGATAATGCGCTTTATTCGAATAGTGATGTTTTGACTTTAATGCAGCTTTTAATGGGAGCGTTTGCTTTACAAATTATTTCAATTTTGATTATTAATGGAATCAATAAAGTTACAGCTATTTTGGATAAAAATCCAAACAAGAAAAATATTTTCTCGAGAATTAAGAAGGTCAAGATAGATGATAGTAAGATAGGTTATATAAATGTCGTCGATACGAAGAATCCAAAAAAGACTAAGCTTAAACCATTTTCATTCGATTTAGATAAGATTGAAGAGGTTAGCGTTAAAAGTAGTAAGGGCGAAAGTCCAAATATATTTGAGAGTAAACCAACTTTTGCAGTCGATGTTTTTAATGAAAAACCGGTTTTAGAGGATACTTCATTAAATGTTTCTAACAATAAATTGGAAACTGATAATAAGGTTTCTGAAGAAATCAAAGATACTTCGAAGGTGGAAAATGTTTTGGATAAACCGAAGAAGAAACCTTCAAAGAAGGGTAAAAAGAAAAATAATAAGAAAATAGAACAAAAGAATAATAAGCAAAAGATTACTGGTGAGATTTTAACTAAAGAGATTTTAAATAAGATAAAAGAGGTTGAAGGTTTAGGCGGTCTTACAAGTTCAGTAAGTCAGACGATGGATGTATTACCTAAAGAAACAAAATTGGTTAAGCCTGAGATTAGAAAGATAGAAAAGAAGAAAGATGATTTAGAAAAAACGGAAACTCCGGTTAAACCAGTTGTTTCTACTGAGCCAGTTATAAAGGAGATTGTACCACCTGTTTCAAATGATAATTTGGTAAAACCTGATTTGATGAAACCGATGGAAAATTTTGATAATTACGAGGGATATAATAGTAAGTTTATAAATAAGGCAAATACACTCGCACAAGAGATGTTTGAGATGGCTAAACCTGAACCAATTAGGGCTTATTCAATCGATAATTTAGATATCATAAATATGCAACTTACTTTGGATACGGTAATTAAATATAAATTCCAAAGAGGCGTTAAACTCAGAAGATATGATGAGAGTCCAACTATCGATGATTTGAATATTTTTGATTTTGATAAGCTTATGAAAATTTTACCGAAAAGTAAGGTTTATAGAAAGATGGGCAAGTAATGATACTTGTCTTTTTTGTTTGTTTTTGTTGATTAAAATTCTTCAAATATGACCATGATAAACATAGGATATAGTGAAAGGAGAATCATCTATGTTTGGAAATTTTGAGGAAGAGGCGCGTAAGGTTTTAGTTATGGCGAAGAAGGAGATGCACGATCTTAAGCATCCTTATGTATCTTCTGAACATTTGCTTTTGGCAATTTTAAAATTATCGTCAGAAATAAGTGATAGGCTTAAAGAGTATGATTTAGATTATAATTCTTTTAAAGCGGAAATTATTAAAGTTATCGGAACTGGATCTAAGTCTAGTGAATGGTTTTTGTATACACCACTTTTGAAGAGAATACTTGAGAATGCGGTTTGCGATGCAAGAGATAACAATAATGGGATTGTTACAGTTAACCATTTATTCGCATCACTTCTAGAGGAAGGCGAAGGAGTAGCCATTAGAATTTTAGTTGGAATGGGAATCGATATTGACGAACTTTATGATGATTTTGCCTATAAATTAGTGAGTAAAAGCAGTAATAAGAAATTACTTATAGATGAGATTGGGACTGATTTGAATAAGAAGGCCATGGCGGGAATGCTTGATCCAGTTACAGGAAGAGATAAAGAAATAAAACGAGTTTTGGAGATTTTGTCAAGAAGAGGTAAGAACAATCCATTATTAATTGGCGATGCGGGAGTCGGTAAAACGGCGATTGTCGAAGAGCTTGCGAGTATGATCGTCAGAGGTGAGGTCCCGCTTAATTTGAGAGGTAAAAGGATTATAAGTTTGGATATGGCTTCTTCGGTTGCCGGAACTAAATATCGCGGGGAATTTGAGGAGAGAATGAATCAAATTTTAAAGGAAATCGAAGAGAACGACGATATTATTTTGTTTATCGACGAAATTCATACTTTAGTTGGGGCTGGCGGTGCTGAAGGGGCGATAGATGCTTCTAATATTTTTAAACCAGCTTTAGCTAGAGGAAAGATTAGATGTATTGGAGCGACGACGACAGAGGAGTATAAAAAGTTTATCGAAAAGGATAAGGCTTTAGAAAGAAGATTTCAAAAGGTTGTAATTGAGGCTCCAGATGTAAAAACGGTTAAGGATATTTTAGTTAATTTAAAGGAGATTTACGAGGGTTATCACAAGGTAATACTCGACGATGGAATTCTCGATTTAATAATAGATTTATCTGAGAGGTATATGTATAACAGGAGGCAACCTGATAAGGCAATCGATATTTTAGATGAGGTTTGTGCGAAGGTAAGTATTAAGGAAGGAAAAAATTTAAAGGAATATAGACGGTGCAATAAGGAGTTAAAAGATGTTATTGCAAATAAAAAGAAGGCAATTATCGATAATGATTTTGAACTGGCAAGTAGTTATAAAACCGAAGAATCAAAGCTAATGAACGATATTAACAATTTAGAACTTCTTTTATATAAAAAGAGTCCTAGAAGGGTTACGAAACATGATGTGGCTGAGGTTGTATGTGAGAAAACGGGAATACCGGTTTATGAACTTTTGAGTGAAAAGAAGACAATCATAAAGAAGTCACTCGATATTTTAAAGAAGAAAATTTATGGGCAAGAAGAAGCGGTGAGGGCAGCTTCCGATATTGCAAAGAAAATAAAATTAGGGTTTAACGATAAGTGCTATTCAATGCTCTTTTGTGGTCCTTCTGGAGTAGGGAAAACGGCTTTAGCGAAAGAGCTTGGTAAATGTTTGGCGGGGAATAATGTAATTAGGCTTGATATGAGTGAGTATAAGGAGGCTCATAGTATAAGTAAGATTATTGGGGCGCCTCCAGGTTATATCGGCTATGAAGATGTGGGTAATGTTTTAGAAGAAGTTCGAAATAAACCTTTTTCAGTGCTTATTTTAGATGAGATAGAAAAAGCTCACCGGGATATTATTAATTTGTTTTTAGGAGTTTTAGATGAGGGCGTAATGAAAGATAGTCGGGGTAATGAAGTTAGGTTTGACAATGTAGTAATTATTATGACTTCTAATTCTGGTTTTAACGAGATAAACGTTGGCTTTAATAACGAGAATAATTTAAGTTCAAAATTAAATGACAGTTTTTCTATTCCTTTTATGAATAGGGTAGATAAGGTTATTATGTTTAATTATTTAAAAAAGGAAGATATCGATAATATAATAAACGATAAATTAAAGGATCTGAAACACAAATATAAAGATAAAATTACGATAAATATTGGCGATAGTGTTTTAGATGAGATTAGAGAGAAAGCTAATTATAAATTATATGGGGCAAGAAAAATAAGTAAAATTATTAAGGATGATATTGAAAATAAGGTTATTGATGCGCTTATAAATAATAAGGAAAAGATAAACATTAAAGGTTTAAAGGAGGAAAATGTTATTTTATAATAGTAAAAAAACGCTATATTGCGTTTTTTTCATAATCGATAAAAAAGGTTTTATACCAAACTAAGAATACATAGACAGTCCAAATTTTACGGCAATTGTTTTTCTTAGAGTTGTAATGATCATCTAACATTTTTAGCAGTTTTTTTTGGTCGAAGAATTCTTTAGTAAAGTCTTGTTTAAACATTTTTTTGACAATATTATAATACTTTTCTTCTCTAAACCATTTAATGATTGGAACAGGGAAACCTTTTTTTCTTCTTTTATACCATTCTTCTGGAATTCGTTTAGAAGCGGCTTTTCTTAAAGCATATTTTGTTGTATCATGAGATATTTTATATTCTGTTTTAATAGAGCTTGCTAATTTAAATACTTCTTTATCAAGTATTGGTACTCGTAGTTCTAGAGAGTTAGCCATACTCATTTTATCTGCTTTAAGTAAAATATCGTTTGGAAGCCAGAAGTGCATATCTAGGTATTGCATTTTTGTGACATCATCTTGATTTTTAACTTTATCAAAGTATGGTTTAGTGATATCTTGATATTTTAAATCACTTTTATATTTGTCAGCTAGG
>DVFV01000080.1 GCA_018713045.1 Candidatus Coprosoma intestinipullorum
AAATCAGAATTTTCATCGCCAAACAAAAATGTAGATAGACTAGCTGATTAAGGATACTCCTTTCTACATTTTGTTTGGCATAACCATTATATCACATTTTTTAATTATCAGTCATAAAGTTTAACACAGCCTTTATTAAAAAAATATAGTTACCTACGATTACTTAAGTGTGCCATAATTTAAATAATAATTATAAGTACATTTATATTAAGTATGATATTGCCAAATATAACTGTAAAAACTGTTAATATATCAAACCGAAAAAGAAATAGAAGGATTATTCGTTTGTCAAAAATAATCCTTTTTTCGCATACAATTAACCGGTGATACAAATGAAAATAATCGCTCACCGGGCAAATGATGGTATTCATGAAGAAAACAGTTTAGAAGCCATCTTAAATAGCTTAGAAAAAGAATACATTGATGGAATTGAAATCGATATTAGACTTACCAAAGATAATAAACTGATAATCTGTCATGATCCATTTTATCGAGGTCATTTTATCAAATATACCAAAATAAAAAAGCTAGAAAAGCTAGGCCTAAATTCCCTTAATGAAGTTTTAACCAAAATAAAAACCGATAAAATAATTATGCTTGAAATTAAAAATGAAGACAAAAAATATCAAAAAATAGCTAACATATTAAATAAAACATTAAAAAAATATAGTTTAAATTTCTATCTTTGTAGTTTTAATTATGACCTTATGAAATTAATAAAAGAAAAATATTACAGCTATAAATGTGGACTTATAATTGGCTATCAAATGAACAAAGATAAAATAAATAACAATTTAAACTTTAATTCGTTAAGTTTGTCTTATGCCGAAAAAAATTTCAACAAAGAAACATTTATCTGGACTGTAAATGATATAAAGAATCTAAAAATAAATAAAAGATATAATATAATTACCGATAAACCTCTAAAAATATCTAATGAACTAAAGAAATAATTCTAATCTTTTCACTTATAATAATTGCTTTCTTATCAAAACCGAATATAATATCGGAAATAATTTTTTTCTTTTTTCTGCGTCCTCTAATTTCTAAAATAGTTTTATTATTACTATCACTTTTAACTTTTATAAGCTCAAATCCATTTTTTCTAAGCTTTCTTTCTAATTTACCCAAAATACTATTATCGACCTCGACCTTAAACAAATTAGTTCCCAAAGCAATCTTTTCTTCTAGAAGGCTGCCCAAATAAGACCCCGCTAAAGCACCCAGTGCAAACGCAATTGCCTTACCGATATCCTCCTTGATTCCAAGTAAAACGGTTCCCGTCAAGATAATCCAAATCAAAGTTACGATAAACTGTAAAATCGCGCCAAAAACCTTTTTTCCGTTACTTACGACGATAAGCCTTAACGTCGCCAAAGCATCTTCGATTATTTTAAAAATAAAAATAGAAAGATAAACCATATAAATCACCTAATTTTATTGTTTCCAAAAAATAATAAAAATATCCAAAGTTGCTTTTATTTTAAAATTAATATATAATTATTTTGACAAGGAAATGAGGTGCGAATATGGAAATAAACTTACTTCCTTTAGATCAAAACAAAAGTATCGATATCGATACAACCTGCAACTTCACAAACTTTGAAGGAACAGATATTCAAAAAATGACTGAAGTCAAAGTAACTGGAACTATTACTAAAGATGTTGCCGATGATTATCTTATAAACCTAAACATTCAAGGAACAATGACTCTTCCAGACTCTTTAACTCTAGAACCAGTTGAATATCCATTCGATATAAATGTCGATGAAAACCTTGAAGAAGTTGCTGAAAATTTCAAAAAAAGTGATAAAACTATTGATATTTTGCCAATAATATGGGAAAATATACTAATGGAAATTCCTATAAGAGTTACTGGAAAAAATTCCAAAGCTCTTAAAACGGAAGGCGAAGGCTGGAGTTTCGTGGAAGATAATCCAGGAACGAATAATAGCCTTTCCAAATTAAAAGATTTGTTTTAGAAAGAGGTGGAACCATGGCTGTACCAGCACGTAAAGTTAGTAAAACTAGTGGTAGAATGCGTCGTACTCATTATAAAATAAACGCTAAAACTACAACTACTTGTCCAAAATGTGGATCTGCAGTAAAACCACATAGAGTATGTCCAAAATGTGGAAGTTACAAAGGTGAAGAAATCATCAAAAAAGAGTCAAAAGAAGAAAACGAATAAGGCCTAATTTAAGCCTTGTTTTTTTATAAATAAATATTTACAAAATACCTAGGTAGGGTATATAATTAAGATGGTGATGAAGATGAAGAAAACATACAGAACAGAAGAGGAAAAGAAAAAAATCATAACTAGATTAAATATCATTAACGGACAACTTGAAGGAATCAAACGCATGATAAGTGATAACGCTTATTGTAACGACGTTTTAATTCAGTTATCAGCTGTTTCGAGCTCTGTCAAAAGTTTATCTAACTATGTTTTAGAAAACCACTTATATACATGTATGAAAGATGGAATAAAAAAAGATGACGATGAAGTCATCGAAGAAGTAATCGGTTTATTCAAAAAATTTAATAAATAGGAGGAATGAATTATGGAGTTAAATTTAAAAGTTGAAGGAATGACATGTGAAGGATGTGAAAATAGAATAAAAAATTCACTAAAACTTATAGATGGAGTTGAAGATGTCACCGCATCTCATCAAACTGGCGAGGTCAAAGTCAAAATAAGCAAAGATAACAAAGACGAAATCATAAAGGCTATCGAAGATTTAGACTTCAAAGTAGTAAACAAATGAAAAAAATAACCTTATCAGTAGATGGCATGACCTGTAGTGCCTGTTCCGTTGGCCTTGAAAAATATTTAAACAAACAAGATGGCATCAAAGCCACCTCGGTTAATCTCGTACTTGGAACGGCCACAATCATCTACGATGAAAATAAATTAACACCTGACGATTTAGACAAATTTGTCTCAAAAGCTGGCTTTAAAAGTTTAGGTGAATTCAAAGGATTAGAAGAGATAAATAAAAAGAAGAAAACTAAAATCAATTTGATAATCTTTACAGTTTTAATTCTTATATTTATGTACATATCGATGGGTCAAATGTTAAATCTCCCAGTTCCAAACATCTTAAGCAAAGACGAAAACCCCGTTAATTATGTCATAACCATATTTATCTTAAGCCTTGCCTTTTTAATATATGGCTTTGACATCATCAAAAACGGTTATAAAAATGCTATCCATTTAACCCTCAACATGGATACTCTAATAACCTTAGGTGTCTTTAGTAGCTTTCTTTATAGTTTGTATAATATGATTTTAATTTTAAATGGTAATTACGATAAAGTTCATGACCTTTACTTTGAAAGCTCAGCTATGGTTATCTACTTTATTAAACTGGGACGCTATTTTGAAGGAATATCTCAAAATAAAACCAAAGAAGCTATCAAGAAATTAGTAACCGTTACCCCGGATAAAGCCTATTTAAAAGAAAATGATAAAATAAAAGAAATAACCTTAGACGAAATAAAAAAAGATGACATCTTAGTTTGCCATCCAGGCGAAAAAATTGCCGCCGATGGAACTATTGTCAGTGGCGAAGCTCACTTAGACGAATCCTTTATCACCGGTGAAAGCTCACCTCTTAAAAAAAGCCTTAACGATAAAGTCATAACCGGAAGTATAAACTACGATGGATATATCGAATATAAAGCCGAAAAATTTGGCAAAAATTCAGCTATCTCTGAAATCGTCAAATTAGTAACAGAAGCGAGTAGTGATAAATCAAAAATCGAAACTCTTGCCGATAAAATATCTGGATATTTTGTCATCATCGTTATCATTTTAGCCACTATCACATTTTTGCTTCACCTCTTAACTGGAAACTCGTTTGGTGCAAGCTTAAATTACTTTGTAACAGTTTTAGTGGTAGCTTGTCCTTGTAGTTTAGGTCTCGCCACCCCTGTGGCCATTATCATATCGGAAGGTCTTTGTGCCTCTCATGGTCTTGTTATCAAAAAATCGTCAGCCTTTGAAACAGCTAATAAAATAAAAGCTATTATCTTCGATAAAACGGGAACTCTGACCTATGGAAAACCGCGAATTTCTGAAATAATCAATTATACTGACAAGCCAGATGATGAAATACTTAAACTAGTATCATCAGCTGAAATAAAATCATCTCATCCCTTAAGCACAGCCTTTAAAAACTATCTAGAAAATCACAATCTCAAACCATATGATTCAAGTGATTTTAAAAACACCCCAGGTAAAGGGATTGAAGCCACCGTAAATAGTCAAAAACTGATCATTGGAAGCTCTAGCTTCTTAAAAGAAAACAAAATTAAAATACCTAAAAATAAAATAAAAAATAATACCTTAATTTACGTTTCTATTAACGGAAAACTATCAGCTGTCATAAGTATTAGTGATGTTATAAGAAAAGAAGCCAAAGAAGTCATTGAAAAGTTAAATAGCCAAGGAATTCAAACCATCATGCTTACGGGGGATAATAGTGCAGTTGCTAAAGCAATATCTTCCTCTTTAAATATTAAAGAGTATTATGCAAGTCAAACGCCAAAAGATAAAGCTCAAGTAATTCAAAAACTCAAAGAAAAATATGGCTATATTATGATGTGTGGTGATGGCATAAATGATTCCATCGCCTTAACTAAAGCCGACATCGGCCTAAGTTTAAAAGGAGCCTCAGATATCGCCATTAACTGTGCGGACGTTATTTTAATCAAAGATGACTTAACGGGAATTCTAAATTTGCTTAATGTGAGCAAAAAAACATTTAGAAAAATCAAACAGAATTTATTTTGGGCCTTTTTCTATAACTCTCTTATGATTCCAATTGCCATGGGATTAGTAAAAGAACTAAATATATCTCCAGTAATTGCCAGTATAGCTATGATGTTTAGCAGTATCTTTGTAGTCTTAAACTCCTTAAGTTTAAACAAAATAAAACTAAAAAATTAGACCAAAAGTCTAATTTTTTTAATTTGTATATCGCATATTTTCATTTGAAATATTAAATATCATGCCCATCGCAATCATGTAACTAAGCAAACTCGAACCACCATAACTTATAAATGGTAGCGTAATTCCCGTTATCGGAAGCATTCCAAAAGTCATTCCGATATTTTGAACCTGCTGATAAATAAGCATACCGACAACCCCAGCTACTACATATTTATTAACAAGTTTATTCGTCTTTAATGCTAAATTGATAAGTCTAATATCGAAGTAGGCGAGTAGTGAAAGCAAAACCACCGCTCCGATAAATCCGAAATGACTCGAATAAGCCGCAAATATAAAATCAGTCTCAGCCTCGGGAAAATAAATCGGATTATTAGTAAGTCCGTGACCAAATAAACCAGCCGATCCAATCGAACTCAAACTATTTTCAAGCTGATAACCACTTTGATTCGACCAGTCGAGAAGTCTATCGACCCTTAAAAAGAAACTAGTTCCAAAAATCTTAATAAACAAATCTTGACTTATAAAATAAATACCTAAAACTAAAACTATAAAGAATATACCAATACCGAATATCATCGCAAACCATCTGTATCTAATTCCGGAAATAAATAACATCACGAATGTAATTAAAAAGTAAATAAGAACGACTCCAGTATCTGGCTGCATAAAAGTTAAAACGCTAGGTAAAAGTAACACTAAAGCCATTTTAACTAAAAACATAAATTCTTCTCTAACACTCGGACTTGGAAAATCTTCGTTAAACTTGGAAATAAGTGAAGCATTTGTAATAATCAATATAATTTTCATAAACTCACTTGGTTGAAATGTTCCAATTCCTTTTATTGTGTACCAGCACGTCGCATCGTTAATCGACGTTCCAAAGAAAAAGAGTCCGAATAAAGCGAGACATCCAATTCCGTACAAAAACCACGATATTCGGTAAATAAAAGTATTTCCAATCGTCATTACGATATAAATAATCGCAAATCCAATGGCATACCAAATTATCTGTTTCGGAACTAAATTATCGACATTTAAAATACTATCTGTTCCATATAATGTTAAAACGCTTATCGCCGCAAATACTAAAATCGGCAGTAATATTGACTTATCTATCTTGTATTTCGAAATATTCTTCACCCGTATCACCCTATAAATATGATACACTAAACCGTGTCAAGATACAATTATTTATCTAAAAAGTTACAAAAAAAATCATAATTATAGTATAATATATTTAGGTGATTGAAAATGATTTGGCAATATATAATAATAATTTTAATTTTACTAGTTATCGCTTTTGCGATTTTAAGAACCAAAAGAAAAGATTTCAAATTAGAAGCTAATAAATTAATCGAATATCTAGGCGGAACTGCCAACATTATCAGATATGAAGTCAATAACTCTCGTTTTGTCGTTGACCTTCACAACGTCGACTTAGTCGATAAAGAAGGAATTCAAAAAATGGGAGCCAAAGGAATTGTCGAAATCGATAACGAACTTAAAATTATTTTTGGCGATGACGCCAAACAATTAAAGAAAAATATTGACGATTTAAAGTAGAAGGCTAAGGCCTTTTTTCATTGACTTATAAACGTATTTAATTTATAATCAAAATAGGTGATACTATGGAAAAGACAAAGCTAATCGCAACTGTAAACATTACTCCGAGACTAGAAGATCAAGTATATCAGTTCATCAAAACTGGTATCGATGTCATTCGTCTAAACATGAGTTATTTAAACCACGAAGACTGTACCAAAGTCATCGATATTGTAAACAAAGTTAACAGTGAACTAGGCACTAATGTAGCCATCATGCTTGACTTAGAAGGCCCATGCCCAAGAACTGGTGAGTTTATAAACGGTATGGCTTATTTCAACACCGGAGATAAAATTAGAATTTACACGGATCAAATAAAAGGTAACATGACTGGATTTTCTGTCAACTATCCCGAAATAATTAAAGCCCTAAAATTCCATAGCCATTTAAAACTAAGTAAAGGGAATGTCGAATTAGAAGTTGTCGAAAAAGGTTTAGACTATGTTCTTTGTGAAGTCTTAAAAGGGGGAGAGGTCTATGACCACTCCAAAATATATCTCTCTGAGATAAGCACTAATCGTAAATTTTTGACAAAAGGTGATATTGATGACATTGTATATGCCCATAAGATGAACGTTGACTTCTTGGCAATCTCAGCCATCAACTCTTCAGAAGATATTCTCGAAGTAAACGATTTACTAATCGAACTAGAAAACTCTAACATCAGTCTGCTAGCTAAAATCGAAAACCGCAGAGCTGCCGAAGACCTTGAAAATATAGTAAAAGTATCGGATGGTATTATTTTAGATAGAGGAGATCTCGGTATAGATATTCCAGTTGAAAAAGTTCCAAATATTCAAAAGAAAATAATCGATGCGTGTTATGACGCCAATAAAATGTCGATTATTACCGCTGAATTTAGTAGCTTTCTTTTGAAAAAATCGGTACCTAATCGAGCTGAAGTATCAGACCTTTCTAATCTTGTTTCTGAAGCTATTGATGCCATCATGTTAACCAGTGAAACTACAGTTAGCTTAAATCCGTTGTCTACCGTTGAGACGATTAAAAAAATAATTAAAGCCTCAGAAGAAAGTATCGACTACAATGACTTCTTCAAAAAATCTCTTGATAAAGATAAGAAAACCATTGCGGGAACTATCTCTTCAAGTGTCGTTTTAGGAGTCAATGAACTCGGGTGTAAAGCCGTTGTTGTAACGACAAATAGGGGAAGAACTGCTAAAATAATCAGCAATCTCAAACCTCCATGCCCAATCATTGCCGCAACCAGCAACAAATCGGTAGTTAAAAGTCTGCAACTTTGCTTTGGCGTTTTACCTGTCCTTGTCGATAACTACAATATCGACAACATCACATCCAAAGTCAAAGAAGCTGTTCAAGACGAAATAAAATTAAACCCCGGCGATAAAATAATCGTTACCGGTGGATATCCATTTAAAGAACTAAAATATACAAACTTTATGAAAATAGAAGAATTATAAAGGGGAGCGCATATTTATGTATAACTTAGGTGAACAATTTAAAATAAACGTCCAAAGAGGAGTTGCTAAAGAAAAAAATATCTTAAAAGGAAGAACATATAGATTTACAGTATTAACTGAAAGACTTATCAGACTTGAATACAATGAAAACGGTAACTTCATCGACAGTCCTACCGAAAGAGTATTATATCGTGACCTCGAAACACCGAAATTCGACTTTCAAGATTCCCCGAGTGTTTTAGTCATTCAAACATCTTATTTTAAACTTACTTACCAAAAAGAAAAACCATTTGCTGGAAATAAAGTAAGTCCTGACAATAATCTTAAAGTTGAACTGTTAAATACAGATCGAAGTTGGTATTATGGTCATCCTGAAATCCGTAACTTTGGTATGCCAAATAAAAACTTAAGTAGTGACAAAATAACTGAAGGAAAGGGACTATACTCAGCCGATGGAATGGCCAGTATCGATGACACTAAATCCTTAATCTATAATCCAGACGGAACCATCTTCCAAAATCCCGAACCACATATTGATGTCTATTTGTTCATGTATAACAATGATTTTGAAGAAGCCTTAAAAGACTATTATAAAATAACCGGTTATCCAGCTCTAGTACCGAGATATGCCTTAGGTGTTTGGTGGAGTCGAAACCTTGTTTATAACGATTTATCCTTAAAAGAATTAGTTGACACCTTTGAAAGAGAAGAAATCCCACTTTCTCTAGTCGTTTTAGATAAGGACTGGCACGATCGCATTTTATTGGATGGTAAACCATTAAAAACAGGCTTTACCTTTAATAAAAAATTATTTAGAAGCCCTAAAGATATGACCAATTATCTTCACGGTAAAAGTATTAGAATTGGTCTAAGTGTCACCCCAAGTGAAGGATTATTCAATGTCGATCCGATGTTTAAAGAAGCCTTAAAATATCTTCCTACTGATGAAATGGGCAAAATTCCATTTAACGCATTTGACCCTAAATTCGTGGATGTCTATCTGAAGCTATACATTCATCAATTAGATAACTTCGGTATTGACTTCTATTGGTTAGATACCCAAAACACAATAGATAATCTTTCCCTAAATATGCTTAAACACTATGAATTTTACGACATGCAGAGAGATTACAAAAGAAGACCACTTCTTCTTTCAAACCTAGATCCAATATCTCCTCACCGCTATCCAGTAGCTTATTCTGGCAAAACTGACGTCAGCTGGAAAACGCTTGCCAAAACTCCATTTTATAATAACAATACCTTTAACATTGGCGCGCCATTTATTGCAAATGACGTTGCTGGATATTATAAAGGAACTGAGGATGCCGAATTATACATTAGATCAGTTCAGCTTGCGACATTCTCCCCAATCTTAAAATTTGGCTCAGATAGTGGCAAATATTATAAACGCGAACCGTGGCGCTGGGACATCAAAACCTATACCATCGCCAAACAATATTTACAACTAAGACATAAATTAATCCCATACATTTATAGTGAAGCTTATAAATATCATAAATTCGGTGATCAATTAATCAAACCACTTTACTATCAAAAGAAAGAACTTTATGATGACGTTAATTACCGAAATGAATATTATTTTGGTAAAGAACTATTTATTGCCCCAATAACAACTCCTAAAGAATCAGTAATGAACGTCGTTATTCATAATTTCTACCTTCCAGAAGGAATATGGTATGACTTTGTAACTGGTAAAAAATTCCCAGGCGGCCGTAAATACACTAGCTTCTTCCGTGATCAAGACTATCCAGTATTTGCTCGTCAAGGCGCAATCATTCCAATGGGCTATAATGAAAACATAAACGATACAACCCCACCTAAAAATATGGAAATAAACATCTTCCCAGGTAAAAGCAATACCTATACCTTGTTTGAAGATGATGGTGAAAGCGATTTATACCGTAAAGACTTCTACTTATTAACTCAAATAGATTATAACTATCTTCCAAATAACTATAGTTTAATCATTCGTTCAGTAGAAGGTAAAAGTAGTATTGTTCCTGATAAACGAAACTATAAAATTATCTTCCGTAATACAAAACACACAAATGGCGTAAACGTTTATAGTAACCGTGATAGTGTTTCATTTAAAACATATATTGATGGACCTAACTTTGTCGTTGAAGTAAATGACGTAAGTACCATTGGCCAACTTACAATAAACTGTCAAGGAAATGACATTGAAATCGATGCCGTAAGATTAATCAATGACGATATTGAAAGAATCTTAAGTGACCTTCAAATATCTACAACCCTTAAAGAAAAAATTGATACAATTCTATTTGGTAAAGAACCTATAAAAAAGAAAAGAATTGCTATTCGTAAATTATCTAAAGACGGCCTAGATAAAAAATTCATTAAAATGTTCTTAAGATTACTAGAATATATAGATGAAATCTAGAAAGGAGAAAATCCTTTCTTTTTTATGCAACAAAAAAATAATCAAACGATTATCTTAAAATACCCATATAATATTTCCATGAAATTATTCTTAAAGCAAGCTTATCTATTAAATGTGAAGAAATCCTTCCATTGTCAGTGGCTTCTTTAATTCCGGCCATACTGCTTTCCCAATCAGTTGTTATAATTAAATCATTACCAGCTAAGACGGCCTTAACCGTTGCTTCCTTAGTATCATCTATTGCCCCCATACCTAAATCATCAGTAATAATAATACCCGTAAAACCTAAATTTTCTCTAAGCAAATTGTGTACCTTAGCTGACAGAGACGCCGGATTATCTCCATCAACACTATTTACAATGTTATGACTAACTAAAACAGCTTCAGCACCTGCTTTAATACCCGATTGAAATGGTGGTAAATCATTATTTAAAATATCTTCGTAACTTCGGTTATCTATTGAACTTCCAGTATGTGTATCGCTATTATTACCATAACCTGGAAAATGTTTCAATACATATGTTACACCAAGACCTTTACTAGCCTTAATTACCGTTTCTGCATATTCGCTCGTTTTCTCGCTATCTTCTCCCAAAGCTCTTGCATACATATAATCATCTGGGTTAGTCGTTACATCGACAACTGGCGCCAAATTTAAATTAATTCCTAAATCATGCAGTAAATTGCATTTGTTTATTGTATCTTCCTTTATTTTATCAAACCCGCCTTCTAAATAAAGCTCTCTAGGCGATTTGAATGGAGTAGGAGATAACTTAGGATTACTACTTACTCTTATAACCTTGCCACCTTCTTCATCAACCGCCGTTAAAATAGGAATATCTGAAACACTTTGTAAATTATTCATCATTTCTTGAACATCACTATAGTTTTTATCCTTAAAATCTTTCGCATAGAAAATATATCCTCCAAACTTATTGCTTTTTAAAGTTTCCGCTTGATTACTGTCTGGATATCTAACTAATAGTATTTGGGCAATTTTTTCATCTAAGCTCATTTTCTGAATCTTTTCATATGCTTTATTATAATATTTTTTAAAAATGCCTTCATCATCCCAAGCCTTAGGTAATTTATCGTCATAAGCAATAACCTTGTGTTTGCCCGCAAACTCATCAGTTTTATCATCTTTCTTATGTACAAATTCTAGCATATCCCCATTTTGTACCTCACTATTTAAATTTGCCTCTTTAATAATATTTTTACTATCTTGAAGCGTAACTGAACCCTCATTCTTTGAAATTACACTCGCGTAACTCTTACTTATCTTCTCCTTAGTGACCTTTTTTTCTTCTTTTTTAACCTCTGTTTCTTTAT
>DVFV01000081.1 GCA_018713045.1 Candidatus Coprosoma intestinipullorum
AGTTTTGTCTCTGTGCTTTGACTCATATAAATCACAAAAACTAATCACTTACTCTAACATTGACTCCATCTATTTTTTTATAAACTCTCTTTTTATTCTTCTCTACTTTCTTTACAATCTCTTCTTCTAAATCAAAACCAAGCATCTCAGAAAGTCCAAGTAAATAAATTGCAATATCGGCAAGTTCCTCATTCAAGTCATTTTTCTTCTTTCTGTATGCCTCATATGCCTCTGCAACCTCACCATATAAAAGACAAAATTCTTTTTCAGCATTTGTCGTATTAAAACCTTTATTAACCTTATTTTCCCATACTTCTTTTTGCATCTTTTTTAAATTCATAATTACCTCCGTTTATTTAAATTTATTATCTCCTATTTATCTTCTTATTAGCTATTTCATATCTATTTTAATTTCTTCAATTATATGACCTATATTTCCTTCCCCAGCATACCTGTTCATATCAAAAAAGTTATCATTAGTTGAAACCCATTCAAGTTTATTTACTTCTTCTACAAGTTTAACATCCTTATTTAATATTCCATAATACACTTCCAATTCCTTTTCCCATTTAACGTACGACAAATTCATAAAATAAATTAAGTTGGTATCATCCTTTGTAATACCGGTCTCCTCATAAAGCTCCCTGTATGCCTCGTTTAATCCATCATTTTCTTTTTCAATCTTCCCACCAACAAGATTATACATTCCCTTATATGGTTCTTTTGTCCTTATGCACATTAACGTTTGTGTCAATTTTTTATTAAAAATCACAATTACATTCATTTTTTTCATAAAACCACCTTGTTAATAATTATAACACATATATAAATAATTAAAAACAATACGGACCCTATAACTTTTAAAGCCATCTAAAAATTTTAAGTCCTATCTAAAAATTTAACCATAAAGCTTTATGTCTTATGTTTTTTTTGATATAATGTATATGTTGTCCCCGTAGCTCAGTAGGATAGAGCGATCGCCTCCTAAGCGATAGGTCGGCAGTTCGATTCTGCCCGAGGACGCCACTTTTGAAAAAAATAAAAGCTAACGTAATATTTCGTTAGCCTTTTTTGTATATAAATTTTATTTAATAAGTCCAATCGCAAACACTAAAAATAAATTGTATGCGTATTTAAGTTTAAATTTGAACTTAACTGAAAATTCCTGAATAGCTACACCCTTATCTACAAAACTGATAATCCAAGTTTCTAAATATTTAGGTAAAGCTGGATAAGAAGGAAACATATGAGATAAAATCATATCCTCTTCCTTTTTGCTTAAGTTAAACTGAGATTTTGCTAAAGCTAAAGCCTTTGGTGGATGAGCAAAGAAAGAAATAGACCTTTCCTTTGCACATCTATGCTCTGGACTAAAGAAGAAATCATGCATAAGTCCTCCGCGAGCTGTCTTTTCATAATCAAGTCTTAAAGCTTTCGCAATCTTATATGAAATATAAGAAACCTTTGTCGAATGAATATAACGTGTCGTTCCGTGATGTTCTATATCTTTAAGTTTTAAAAACTCTTCATTTTCTAAAATATCCTTAACTATAAGCTTATATTCAGGGTCTTTAATACTCATTTCTTACTCACCTCAAACATCAACATTATAGCATATTCAAAGTCTAATATCAAATTCACTTAATCTGCCTCACTTTCATCTGAATTGCCAGTAATTTCAATATCTTCACCGATTGGTGTTATTTGAATAAAAGTATTTCCATCATTAACTTTTATCTCATTTCCACTCAAATCCGTGTAAACTGTTTGACTACTTCTACTAGATTTCTCCCATTTTATCGGTATCGCATAACCGTCTGTTATATAATAACCATCACCTGAACCGATATTATCAAGCTCAAGTCTACCATAGGAATCATAAGCATGACTTTCGATTGGCGTAATTATAATATTCTTATAAGTATACTGTTTACCAGTTACCGCATCGACATGAGGTTCACCCGACATACTCCTTAAATAAACCTTGTTCTCTGGATCATACTCATAACTAGTATCCGTATAATAAGAATACTTCATATAAACATTATCAGCCGGCATTGAACCTTCTTTATTTTTCAAACTAACCTCCGCGGCACTATAATTTAAAAGTAAATCCTTATTAGTATCCCTATCGTAGCCTTGTTCCTTCGCATATTCTTTTATTCTGTCCATACTTGTAAACACCGTATGCTCAGTTGCCTTATTAAGCGACTTATCTCTCCAAAATACTGATGAAACAGTTAAACCATTTATATTGTCGATATCGAGTGACGCAATATCCGCCTTTGCCTGATTACTCCAACCATAATGAACATATATCGCATCGTTCTCGAGTGCATAATCTAAATAATATGGTCTCGCACTCCTTACTGAACCGATCTTTGACGTATCTTGATCCTTAAAAATAGCCATCATCCTCGTAATCCCGCCCTCGGCGAGTATCTCATAAGTAATATAGGCATCTTGAAGACCGGCATGTGGCCAAGCCTCGTGATTGTTATTTATCATAACCGCAATCGGCCTCGTCTTTGAATTCTCATCGACAATCTGTATTTTTTTTACCTCAGGCGCGTTATCTTTAATATCATCTAAAACCTCTTGATTATTATAAATATAATAACATCCAGCCCCTATCAAACCAAGTAAAACCACAACTATAAGCCATCTTGACTTCTTTTTCTTTCCTCTTCTTTTAGCCACTTGTAACTTTCACCTCTATTTTTATTATACTCATAAACTTGCAAACTATAAAACTCTACTCCGTTACAATCCAAGCATTTGGAATTGCCCTTGTCTTCGCTTCACCACTACCATTTCTCGGTTTATTTGCAAACTCACCATTGATGACTAATCCGCTAGACGTTCCGCCATCTAAATTTGCAGCATTATAAGCTCCATACTTCATCAAAATTTCTGTCAGATCGACCATATCAGCCCCATCAATACCATGAGCATAATCACGGCCATCCATTACTAAAAATAGCACAATCCCATCTTGTCTTTGAGCAATCGCACTCCTAGGTGCGGTTCCCCAGCCCCCATTACCTTTTATAAACGAAGGCTCGCCATTAACGATTAAATAAGGTCCAAATTCAACCGCATCTCTAACTCCATTTTGCAAAGCCTCTTCCGCACTCATCTGACCTAAAATAAGCTTATTATCGTTAGTAAAACCAATAATTCCACCTCCAACATCAGCTCTAGCCGAATTATACACAAGATTTCCATTTTGAATTACCATTCCGTGTGGCCTTCCTCCATTACCCCTTTGATTAGGATCAGAAAAACCACTTGCATTCATCGCAATCACCGCGTTGTTATCCTCAGCGATACTTGTCAGCATATCGCCATATTTTCCCATATTTTTTGCAGTTGCAACCTTAACCTTAGAAGGATCATAAATCACAATTAAATAACCCCGAAGTCCATCCTCGTTAATATCTATTTTCTTATATAAATCGTTACCTGGATCCTTAGTTAAAACTTCCTTATCATACTTGTTCTTATACATTGTATGCGAAGAAGAATAATTTACGAAGTTAACCTGACTGGTATCTGTTGCTAAATTACCATCGGCAACGTAATTATCCTGTAAAACAGCCTCAATCGTCTCATCATCGTAAAACCAAGTAGCCAAATATTTGTGACTCATCGTCGTCATAGCCGTTGTAATAAGCCAGTTTCGAAAACCTGGATAAGGTCCATATAATAAATAACCTAAACTAGAAGTACCTAAAATACCCAAAATTACAAAACAAGCTAAAATCTTCATCCATAATTTACCCTTTTTAGAAGATTTTTTATCCTTTTTTAAGCCTTTATCCTCTGAAAAATTACTTTCCGAGTTTTTTTCATCCTCTAAAGAACCTAGAGCAGACTCGGTATTTGAACACTTATCAACCTTTAAAGATTTACTATTCATCTCTTTTTCTTCATCGAACAAATACTCTACCTCATCGTTCACCTAAGCCACCTCTTTTCCAAAATACTCGCCATCTCCATCGAAATCTATATAATCATCGATTGTTACCTTCTCGAGCTTATTTACTACAGGATTACCTCCTCCATTAACCGCATTCCACTTGTCATAATCATCGACTAACTTGTTGTAAACTTCCACATCGGTCAAATAATAATTTTGCGCAGCTTCATAATTAGCCTTAAAATTAGTGCACTTAGTTCGCGCGCCAATATCCCCATATTCAAAATCACAGTTCTCTTTTAAATATGAAGAAGCATTCTCTACATCCAAAATTGCCTGCATATAAGAAGCCATAAAATTATTCCAAACATCAGCTGATGTAGCCAAAGTTTCATAATATAGCTCTTCCTTATTTGCATAAAACTCATTTCTCAAATTAGAAAAATTATTTATTTTTATCTGAAAAATCTCATAATTCTCACTTACCTTACTTACCATCTCTGTGGTCTCTTGCCTGTCTTCCTTAAAACCTTTATACCACAAAGTAAATAAAGTAAATCCCAAAATAACTACTACTAAAGTGATGACTATAAATAACCAAAACTTTTTCATATCATCGCCTCATTACTACTCTTGTTCTATTCTTCTACAAATATATCAAAATAAGCAAAAAATGTAAAGTTATGTCGAATTTCAAAAAAACGAAAAAAATAGCTTTGCTATTTAATTTAAAGCTATTTTTCTACCTAAAATTTTTTTACTTTTTTTCTTTATTCAAATCATCTAAAACTCTCTTTAAATCCAAAGCCACCTTCTCTGGTAAAATCTTTTCAAGTTCCGATAATGGTTGCTTCCTTAAATTCTCCATCGTTTTAAACTTCTTCAAAAGCTCTTGCTTCCTCTTCTGACCAATTCCTTCGATATTATCAAGCACACTTGCATAAAGCCCCTTGCTTCTAATTTGCTTATGATAACTTATCGTAAAATTATGAACCTCGTCCTGCATTCTCTCTAAATAATGAAATAAATTACTCCTCTTTTCGATTGGAATTTCCCTCTCAAAAGTAAGCAAAGCATTAGTCGAGTGCTTATCATCCTTCTTTAACCCAACCAAAGGAATATTCATATTCAAACTATCTAAAACCTCTTTAGCTACATGCATCTGTCCAAGACCACCATCGACGATAATCAAATCGGGCCTCACCAAATTATCCTTTAAAACCCTGAAATATCTTCGGTAAACAACCTCTCTCATTGTTCCGTAATCATCGTTCTTGTCAAATGATATTTTGTATTTGCGGTATTCATTTTTAGCCGGCCGGCCATCCATAAATACCACCATTCCCGAAACATTATAAGTTCCAAACAAATGCGCATTATCAAAAAGTTCAATCCTGTCTAACTTCTCTAGCCCTAAAACCTCTCTAAGCTCATCGTTAGCTTTACTAGTCATCTCATCTTCTCTATTTAAAAGTTCGATCTTGTCCTCAAGCTGTTTCTTCGCATTATCAGATGCCATATCCACGAGTTTCTTCTTAACCCCTTTTTCCGGAATCCTAACACTTATCTTGAAATAATCTGAAAGCAAATTCGCATCCACTATATCCGGAACCAATAACTCCTTAGGTAAAATTGCCCTTTGATAAAATTTAGCAATATAGCGAGTAAGCTCTTCCTCGCTATCTATTAGGGCGATAATCTGATGATGATGTGATGCAATCTTACCGCCTCTGACAAAGAAAGCAAAAACACTGAGGTAATTTCCATCCGTATAATATCCAAAAATATCCGTATCGGAAGTTTCGTTGATCTCGACCTTTTGCTTGACCATAATCGCATTTATATAATCCAGCATCTCTTTAAGTTCCAAGGCCTTCTCGTATCTCAAATTATCACTTTCGATTTGAATCTCGCGTTTTAATCTATCCGTAACTAAACTCGCATCCCCTCTTAAAAACTTAATAATATCCTTCTCCATTGCCTCGATTTTTTCCTTTGGAACATCTTTAACACAATATCCCAAACACTGACCAATATGATAATAAAGGCAAGTCTTTTTTGGAAAAGTTTTACATTTAGGAAGCGGATATATCTGGTTTAATAAATTAACTGTTTTTTTAGCCGCATAAGCATTTGGATAAGGGCCGAATAACCTTGCTCCCCCTTTTTTTCTTCGAAGATGAGCATTCCTAACTACTATTAATCTTGGAACCTTATCATTAGTAAGCTCGATATAAGGATAACTCTTATCATCACGAAGCAAGACGTTGTATTTTGGATCGTTTTTCTTGATTAAATTCATCTCTAAAATAAGAGATTCTGTTTCCGAAGAAACGACAATATAATCAAAATCGGCAATCTCTGAAACCATTTTAGCCACTTTACCCGTATGTGAAGAATGAAAATAAGAATTAAGTCTATTTCTCAAATCCTTAGCCTTACCTACATATATTATAACCCCATCTTTATTTTTCATTAAATAGCACCCAGGCTTATGGGGAACTAATTTCAGCTTCTCGAGGATCATCTAAACCAGTCCTTTCTCTATGTAATTATATCACGCCTTAATTATTTTTAAAAACAAGTTTGCCTAAAAAAACAAACTAAGTTATAATTTAATTGGTGAAAAAAACATGCAGACAATTACAAAATTAGAAACAAATGAAATAATAATCAATAAATCCAAATTCATAACCGTAATTACTCCCATAAAAGAAAAACAAGAAATCGAAAACATTTTAAAAAACATCAAAAATAAATATAAAGATGCAACACATTATTGCTTCGCTTATATCATCGAAGGCGAAGAAAAATGCGATGACAATGGCGAACCATCTGGAACCGCCGGTATGCCCATCTTAAAAGTTTTAAAAATAAACAATTTAACCAATATTTTATGCATCGTCATTCGCTACTTTGGTGGGATTAAATTAGGTGCGGGCGGTTTAATAAGAGCTTATTCCACATCGGCAAGTGAAGCCTTAAACAAATGTGAAACAAAAGAAATAAAAAATGGATTTACGATAACCATTACCTTCCCTTATCATAATCTAAAACAAATTGATCACCTATTAAAAAATATAAAAATCGATAAATCTTATGAAAATGAAATAACCTATACTTTCGATATCTATGAAGAAGACTATCTAAAAATTAAAAATATCCTAGAAACATATTCTGTCATCATAAATAAAAAGCCAGTTAAACTGACTTAATTTAAATTATCTTCATCAAAACCCTTAGTTTTATAATTATCACATTTTAAATAAGCTTTATAAGTTATCTTCATATGATCCTGATTAAATTCGACATAACCTTCACAAGGTTTTTTTGTTTTCAAATCTTTAATTGTATCTAAATAACCTTCATTCTCTAAAAAATCAGACTTAATTATCATTGAAACAACCGCATCGCTAGTTGTCTGATAAGTATTATCTTGATACTTTGAAGCTGCATTTCTAAGTTTTGTCTCTAAATCATTATAAGTAACATCATCCGTTGTCTCCTGAATCTCATCGTCAGAATCATCATCTAATCTTGAAACATTACTTTTATATATTCCCATTATAATTATAAAACAAATAAATATAACAGCAATAATAATTACAAACTCTTTTAATCCAAAACCCTTATTATTCATACTCTTTTTCCTCGCATTTTTTCTACATTAAACCTATAAAGCACTCCTGGTCTTCCACTTGAACCAGCCGTTTTAACACCTGTATCTAGGACTAAATCTTGTGAAACAAATTTTTTGTAAAAATTTCTTCGATCCATCTTTTTACCCATAACTGTTTCATAAAATTTTTGAAGTTCCGGTAACGTAAAATCATTAGGGAAGAAATCCAACAAAATATCATCCGTATTGTTGATAATTTTCGTTTTTACCTCTTTTGTAACAGCTAAAATAATCGCTTCGTGATCGTAGGCAAGTTTTGGAAGCTCATCGGTATCAAACCACGCACTTTCTTCGTTTTCGTTTTTAATCGTAACTAAACGCTCATCCGTAATTGCAAAATAACTTTGCGCGATTATTCTTCTATCTGGATACCTATTTAAATCGCTAAAAATCTTACTTTGCGAAATCTTTCCATTACTAAGAGACGTTGTTTTTTGATAAATTTCCATTGCCTTGTCGTCCAAAGTTTCATCGTTTTTTAAAAAATCGCTAGGTAAAATCCAATATCCTTTATAAGGATCATCTTTCTTTCTCGTTAAAAAAACCTTAAGCTTACCACCGCTAGCTGCGTATATCACATCCAGCGTTTCGATAATATTATTATAATTTTCTGACATACTCCCACCTCTTTGTGTATCAAAATACGCGATTATTATAATCACAAAATAACTTTTTGTCAAATTGACACCAAAAAAGAGAAAACTACTCGCTTTCCCCTATCATTTCTAATGTCGCCTCGTTTCCATAAACGACTACATTGATATCGTAATATCTGTCATAATCGTAAATCTTGTTATTCTTTAAATTGTCGATAAACTGATTATACATAAATTTAGTACTGCCGGCTCCATCGTTTTCAGTTGTAATTTCGAGATTTCTATAATCATAAGATGACTCATAATCTCTAACTGAGACGTTATTTACATCTTTATAATAAGTAACCTCAAGTCTGATATTTCCATCTTCCATCTCTTCGGCAACCTCTTCCTTAACATCGCCGCCTGTATAATTGTAAACATTTGTATTGCCATCTATCTGATATTCGAAATCCTTTACTGTCTTCTCCACACTTGTCGGTACACCATCGCGATAATCGATATTGATAACCATATCGGTAAAAAGTAGACCTCCAATAATTATTAAAACAATAGACCCAACTAAAACGATAAAATTATTCTTTCCTGATTTAAAAATCACATTATATATAAGTTTAATAAACCACGTACACATCACTAAACAACCGATTAATAAAAGTGTCAGACCTAAAAGATTTATTCCTTTTATCCAGTAAACAACTGAAAGACATAAACCGAATAAAATACCTAAATCGATAAATGCCGCTGGAACCATTACAAAAATAATGAGCCATAACTTCAAAATTAACATAATAGCTTCACCTAAAAACGAATATCCGCTTTTCTCTTTTGTCTTCAAGGGCTTTTCTTCTTTAACATCTTCTTCTAAATTCTCATCTTCTATATTTTCATCATCGTCAAACTCTTCGTGTTTAAAATAACTCTTAAATAGTGAAACAAACACCAAAACACAAAGTGAAATATAAATAATAAAAAGTAAAATTCCAAATAGGAAAGAAAACAAATCACCAAATGGTGAAAAGACACTATCAAGCAAATCTCCACCAACCCTGTAAACCAATAAAAACGGAAGTCTTAAAAGACCAATTAAGAAAATCGCAATTATTATTTTAATTACAATCTCAAATACAAGTGACAAATTAATATCCTTATTTGTCTTCTTAAAATCCGAAGCCAAATCCCGACTTGTCTTAGCCAGCTTGTCCGCACCTCTTTTAATTAAATCCTCCCCGTCATTTAAAATCTTATTAAACGTACTTTCCTCTTTCACATCGTAATCTGGATCTATCTTATACGCGCTCAAAACTTCCTTAACTAACTCGTCGATATCGCCAAAATCGGCAACCGCCTCTTCTTCACTCTGACCATGCTTAACTTTTTCAGAAATTGTATCTTTGTATTCATCTAAAATATCTTTTCTCTCTTTTTCATCTAAAACCGATAATTTCTTCTCAACTTTCTCTAAAAATTCCTTCTTATTCATTCTTTTCACACTCCTTAATAAATTCGCTAACTGCGTTGCTGAAATTAATCCATACCTCTTTTAATTCTTCTAACCTACTTTTTCCAAGGACCGTAATTTTATAATACTTTCGCGAAGGTCCTTCTGTCGATTCAACTAAATATGTCTCAAAATATTTTTCATTAGTAAGCCTCTTTAAAAGTGGATAAATAGTTCCTTCGTTGACATCCACCACTTTTGAAACCTCTAAAACGAGTTCATATCCATACATATCTCTTTTATTAACCGATAAAAGGACGATAAGCTCTAGTACTCCTTTCTTAAATTGTGAATTCATACCTCACCTCTTGCCTACATTATATTACTTACTACTTTGCATTGTCAAGTACTTATTTTTAAAAAGTAGTAAATATTTTGTCATAACATTAATTTAAATTGAATTATTAAATAATTTGTAGTATAATTTATTTATAGTACGGAGGCTAGAACATGGATAGATTTAATTATAATAACCCCCAAAATTCAAATAAACTTTCACCCGAAGAAGCCACAACTGAAAAAGTTGAAACTATTGAAAAACTCTTCGGAAGTTTTGACGAACCTGATAAATCTGATAGCCTACTCAGTGAATTAAATGAATTTGAAACAACTGGGCCTTTCTACATTCCAAATAAACCAGAAAAGTCTGAAAGCGATAATAAACCTACTACCAACATTGACGAACTCGATTTAGACGGTCTTAAAGCCTTGCGCGCAGAAATTGCGAGAATTCAAGCCGAACAAGCTAAAGAACAAAAAGAAGAAGAAAATATCTCAAACGGTCAAGAACGTGAAAAAACCAAAAAGTTAACGACTAATCATTATAAAGAAGGAATCCATTATGATGGTTTCTCTGAAGGTAGCATGGCTGAAAACTTCTTTAGATGTGCCGTTTTAGGATTTGTTACCCTCTCTATCTCAGGCGGTTGGTTCTTCTATATTATGGGTCATATTCTATAAACTATAATAAAGTATATTAAAAGATTGTAACCGAAATTACAATCTTTTTAATTACTCTTATTTGTAAGTCTTCTCGTTACAAATGCAGAAACTATAATACAAGCAATTTCTAAAACTATTATGACAATTGAACCATATAAAGATGTTAATGGAACAGTTACTATCTCTGATGTTTCATTATTATCTGATGTCTCTTCTTGTAATGGTTCTTCAGTTGTTTTCACTACCATCATAAATGGATTGTCTTCCAAACCTGTTCTTTCGGCAAACTTTATACCATCTTTTTGATATGCGGTAGGTTTAAAATTTTGTCATTCTGTATAACCAAAAACAACCCACGTACCTATATCAGAATCAATATATTTAATGCCTATTTATCATTTATTTTTTGAATATTTCTTAAAAAAAGCTATGAACAATATTGCTCATAGTCAATTTTTATTTTTAATAAATTCTCTAAGTATTTTCGTCAAAGCTCGCTTCTCAATCCTCGAAACATAACTCCTTGAAATATTTAACTTTTTTGCAATCTCTTTTTGCGTAATCTCCTCTTCCCCATCTAAACCATACCTCTTAATAATAATCTCTTTTTCTCTATCGCTTAAAACATTAAAATATTTCTTTAAAAGCTTTAAATTATTCTGTTTATACAAATCCAAAGCAAAATCAGGCTTTGGTGTTTTTAATATATCCAAAAAAGTAATTGTATTCCCGTCCTTATCAAAACCAATCGGCTCATCTAAACTGATATTCTTGTTGTTCTTTTTATCACTCCGAAAATGCATCAAAATCTCATTTTCAATACATCTCGCGCAGTAAGTAGTAAGTCTCGTTTTATGCTTAAACGAATAACTGTCTACTCCCTTAATTAAACCAATCGTCCCAATACTAATTAAATCGTCAGAATTTTCTGATTTATGATCGTATTTTTTTACAATATGTGCGACCAACCTCAAATTATGTTCGATAAGCTTACTCCTTGCCTCCTTATCTCCCATATTAGCTCTTTTAATACACTCCTCTTCCTCCTCTTTAGAAAGTGGATCAGGAAAAACATTATTTGAATAAGAAGCTGTGAAAAGATAAAAATCTTTAAATAACTTTTTCAAAAAATCAAACAAAATAAATCACACCCCATTTAATTATATTTAAGACAAAACAAAAAAAGAACTATTGTTAATTTATAGTCCTATTTTAATTCTAATCCATATATACATTTATCATATAAAAACTTAGTTATTTTATCTTCATTTCCAGCATTGTAACATTCTGTTAATAATGTATTAAAATCTCCAATATATTCTTCTTTGAACTTAAATATTTTTATATCATATTTATTTTTATTTTTCTATTTCAATACCAATTGGACAGTGGTCGCTACCATAAACATCACGGTAAATCGTCACATTTTTAACATTGTTTATAAACCTATTAGAAACTAGGAAATAATCAATACGCCAGCCGATATTTCTATCTCTAACACCCGGCATATAACTCCACCAAGTATATACGCCTGTTAAATCTGGATTAAAGTGTCTAAACGTATCAGTAAAACCACTATTTAAAAGTTCAGTAAATTTATCTCTTTCTTCATAAGTAAATCCAGCATTCCCAATATTTTGTTTTGCATTACAAATATCTATTTCTTCATGGGCAACATTAAAATCGCCACATATAATTACAGGTTTCTTTTCATCTAATTGATTTAAATATTTTCTAAAAACATCTTCAAAATGCATTCTAAAGTCCATTCTAGAAAGATCTCTTTTGACATTTGGAACATAGACATTTACTAAATAAAAATTTTCGAATTCTAAAGTAATCGTTCTACCCTCTTCATCATATTCTTTTTTTATATTTCCGTAAATTACATTTAAAGGTTTTACTTTAGAATAAATAAGCGTTCCAGAGTAACCTTTACGAACCGCCGGAAATAAATACATATCATAACCTTTTGGTCTAAAATCAAATTGATCTTCGGTGACTTTAGATTCTTGAACACAAAATATATCCGCATCTACTTCATTAAAGAAATCTACAAATCCTTTTTTAATACAGGCACGTATACCTGCAACATTCCATGAAACTAACTTCATAATTTATCACCTTTTATTTTTGAAAAATAACCTTTCTACAAGATTATAACACATTTCCTTTGGGTTGTAATTAAATGTATTTAAAAAACAAGCTTTTATAGTTGCTTGTTAATTTGTGATAATATATAGATTTTGTTTTGTGCTATTTCCTGATAAAATAGTATCTCAAAAAAAATAGAGAAACATCATAAGAATAGTAAGCATTGTTGGAGTTTGTGCCCTGATGTCCTATATCTCAGATGATACTGTTGCTACTACTTGCTTTGGTCGAAACTGTCCATAAATAACCACCAAATGGCCCAATAATTAACATTGCTCTACCTCTTTATCACTTATTTTACCATTTTAAAAGTGTGTCAGCTACTCCAGTAGAAAAATTTACACTTTTATAACTTACACACTTTTCTTGACATAACCCAAATCCAAACAATTTTGCAATTTTATTTAACACTTTATCTTCATAACTACCTTTTCATACTCTTACATATACCTTACATTTTAATACTTCTTGACGTTTCAAATACATCATGAACTTCGCTCTTTTGACTCTCAAGCTCTACTTTTCTAAGTAAACTATTTTTAGCAAGACGAAGTTTTAATAAAACATTTATCTGTTCCTCTTTTAAAGTATTAGTAATTCTCGTATAAGGCGCCTTAGTAATCAAATTACCATCCTTATCATAAACTTCTGATGTTCTATTTACTACTTTAAATTTGGTACCATTTTCAAACACTTTGCCACAGTCTCTAATTATAAATTTATTATTATCGATTATTACTTCTCTTTGATTATTATCAGAAATTGGATTAGCTAAAATATTAGTTGTTAAACCATTCTTTAAATCAACTACCATATGTGACCCAGTAAATCCCGTCATCGCAAAAGCTTCATCGGAAACTGGAGCTGGAAGTTCGTTTACTCTAATTCCTTCAGGATGTTTAATATATACGCCCATCGCCCTCGAAATATTAATCTGACCAGTCGCATTACCATTTTTATCCCTCTTCATAACTGGGATTCCATTCTCATCCAAAAGCATAGGTGTTTTAACTACTGGTGTAATCATTTTTTGAAGTGACTCTTTACTTAAAAAGCCGTTCTTTAAAGCATCATTTAATTTAACTAAATCCTTACTTGTCGAAAATACTCCCGCATGTCCTGGATTAATTCCATATCTCTCCATAACTCTAGCCTTAGGGTCGTGAACTTCCTTAAGTTCTCCGTCCTTTCCTCCAGTTAAAGAGCCAAAACGTTCATAACTAGTATTAAGCATATTCATCTCTTCATTAAAATATTTTTTAAAATACTCATCACTATCTGGCATAATGTCTTTTAAAATAATAAACGGAATATCACTATAAACAAAAGTTTTCTCTTTAGCTACCTTTGTTCCACTAAGTCTATTATCTAATTCTTCTTTTGAAAGCTCACCATCACGTTCATCAAGACGTCCTGGAGTTCTAAGCTCATAATAATATTTAGCCATTTCTTCTACTAAAATATTCAAATATTTATATTTACCATTCTTATAAGAAGAAACAGATCTATCTAAAGAAAATTTCCCCTCTTCAGCCAATTTTAAAGCTAAGGTTGTCGTAAATAATTTAGTCGTACTGGCAATATCAAAACGTGTATTTTCATCAACCATCTCACCAGATGCACTAGTTCTACCACTATAAGTATAAATTTCAGCTCCACTCTTCGAATCCTTAATACCTGTAGTTAAACCTGGCACCAACTTTGCAATACCCCTAACTTTCATTAAATACTCTTCTATAATTTTACTATAAACTTCCTCAGGCGTCTTATCCACCATCTCGGTAAGCTCATCTTTTTCTTTCACAAACATTTCGTATAATGGACGATACTCTTTTAATTTTCCATTCTCTACAAGTTCATTTATAAGTTTAAACATCTCTTCATTAATAATTCCTTGATACTCTTCCGCCGTCATAATTCAGTCCTCCAGAAATA
>DVFV01000082.1 GCA_018713045.1 Candidatus Coprosoma intestinipullorum
AAGTTAATTTTGTGTTACAATGTATATAGATGAAGGAAACTTCATATAATAAAAAGGAACATTCAATTCTCGGGTGTTGGATGCGACCTAATATGTTGACGCACCTAAATCATTGTTGATGAGTTAAATGATTTTTTATTAAAGTTATTAACAATAACGATAATTGAAAGAAGATAATAGTGATTAAAGAAAATATTAAAACTTCATCTAAATAAAGAGACTTTTCAATACGAAAGCCTCTTTTAATTTTATAAAAAAAGACAAAACATTTTATTTTGTCATACTCATATTGACACTATTTTGTCTCACATTCTCATTAACCATTTCTATTAATACTTCAGGATTATCACATTTATCGACATAACTATTCTCAAGCATCGCTGGATTTGTATAAAAATATTCAGCATGCTCTGAAAGTCCCGGATAAACCTGTAATGCCCTTGCCTGAAGACTAAAAACACGAGACTGTCTATTATTTAATTTATCTTCTAAATTACCATTCATTTCTCTCATTAAATCATTCATAACTACTTACCCTCCGCTTGTGACATTGCATTCAAAAGCAAATTTGCATCATTCGTAAAATATGCCTTATACATAACGTCATTACCAATAACTTTACTAATTAAGTTAGTCATAATAACCTCATCCGTATAAAAGCTATCCTCAACATCACCTACTAAATAATTAGTTAAAATTTCCGTATATCCTTCATTAAGAGCTTGAAGAGTTCCATCTTCATTGTTAAAACCATAATAATTATCTTTAGCCGTAATCACGCCAAGTAATGCATGCATCATCCAGTGTTTAGCATCACTACCTTCAAATCGTCCAAGATTTATCGCAATCTCATTATTATGGGGATTATACTGGCAAGGAAGCTTCACTAAATACATACTCCCACGGCTTATCTTTAGTGTTTTAAGTCGCTCCTTTAAATTATCTAAATTAACATCCTTAAAATTATTGCAGAAAATCGTAATAAGATACATTAAATCATCTTTAACTTCCGCCGTAATATTTGGGTTTTCGTTTAAAGCAGCTTTGACTTCTTCTACCATAACTCAATCACCTATTAGGTAGTATAACATAATTTGTGTCATTTGTATATGATTTTTTTACTATTTTTTGACACTTTCTAGACACTTATAGTCATTTTACACTCGTTTTTTTACACATTTTCCCTTATTTTTCCACATAATTTCCATCCTTTTCCACATTCCCCTTAAAATCTAAATTTAACCTGCCAAAACCTTCCATTTATTGCTTTATCCCTTGTTTTGTTATATAATTTATAAAAGGTGATAAATATGACAAAAACATTCCTTCCAGTAATTCTTGGAACCGATGCCAATGCCTATGGCCTAGCTAGATCATTTAACGACCTATACGGCGTCAAATCTCTAGTCGTCGGAACATTTCTCTTAAAAGAATGTCAAAACAGTAAAATAATAGATTCAAAAATAGTTAAAAATCTAACCGATGAAAAAGTATTTTTAAATACACTACTATCAATCGGTAAAGAATACAAGCAAAAATACGACTATCTAATCTTACTTTCATGTGCTGAGTGGTACACAAATCCTATCGTCAATAATATGGAAGCCTTAAAAGAATATTTCGTTCTTCCATTTATGAACAAAGAAATAAAAGACAAACTAGAAGATAAAGAATCGTTCTATAAAATGTGTGATGAATATAACTTACCATATCCTAAAACATTCATCATAACTAAAGAAAACCAAAAGGACTTAAAAATAGACATTCCCTATCCTCTAGCCCTAAAACCTTCAAACAGTACCCTCTATTCCGAAGTAAACTTTGAAGGTAAAGAAAAAAGTTACAAAATAAATAATGAAACAGAACTCAAAAAAGTTGTAAATCAAATATTTGAATCCGGATATGACGGTCATATAATCGTTCAAGACTTTATCCCCGGTGGCGATGACACCATGTATGTTTTAAACTGTTATTCAAACAAAGAAGGAAAAGTCAAAATGATGTGTTTAGGTCGCTGCATCCTCGAGGAGCACACTCCTTATGGAATCGGAAACTATAGAGCCATTATCTCTGAAGGAAACGAAGAAATATATATAACAATTCAAAATTTCTTAGAAGATATAAAATACGTTGGATTCTCTAACTTCGACCTAAAATACGATTACCGTGACAAAACATTCAAACTGTTTGAAATAAACATCAGACAAGGAAGAAGTAGCTACTTTACTACAGCAACCGGCATAAACATGGCCAAATACCTAGTCGATGACTATATCTTAAATAAAGATGAAAAAACAGATTATAACTATAATAAATTCTTATGGCTTCACACCCCAATAAAAATTTTAAAAAAATACGTCTATAATAAAGAAACTTTAAATGAAGCACTAAAACTTATTAAAGACAAAAAATATAAATATACTCTTAAAAACCCTAAAGATAGTAGTCTAATTAGAAACTTTTGGATAAATAGAATATACAATAAAGATTATAAAACGTATAAACTATATCCACCTAAAAAAGACGAATTGACATAAAATTTAAACCACCATTTATAATAGAAAGGCTGTGAAAATATGTGTGGATTTTGTGGATATATTAATAAAAAAGATAAAAAATATATAAAAGACATGGCTGATGCCATTGCCCATCGTGGACCAGATGATGAATCGTACTACAAAGATGACGATATTGCTCTAGGATTTAGACGTCTAAGCATCATCGACTTAAAAGGTGGAAGACAACCAATTTCAAACGAAGATAATACTCTCGTTATCTGCTTTAACGGTGAAATATATAACTTTCAAGATATCAAACCAGATTTAGAAAAAAAAGGACATATATTTAAAACTAAAACCGATACTGAAGTAATCCTTCACGGTTATGAAGAATATGGCGAAAAAATCTTAGACAAAATAAGAGGAATGTTTGCTTTTGTAATTTGGGACAAAAAAAACAAAAAATTATTTGGCGCCCGTGATCATTTTGGTCAAAAACCCTTCTACTACTGCTCTATGCAAAACACCTTTATGTTTGGTTCGGAAATCAAAAGCTTCTTAAAACATCCAGACTTTTTGAAAAAAATAAATAAAAAAGCTTTAAAACCATACTTGACTTTCCAAACATCAGTCCTCGAAGAAACATTTTTTAAAAATGTCTATAAATTAAAGCCCGGTCATTATTTCATCTATGATGCAGAAAGTAAAAAAATAGAAACCCATAAATACTATGAAATAAAATTTGAACCTAAAAATCAAGATTTTAATAATTTAGTAAACGAAATAGATAATACTATTACAAAATCTATTGACTATCACACTATAAGTGATGTCCCAGTAGGCGCTTATTTGTCAGGAGGAATTGACTCATCATATGTTGTTTCCTATTTAAAGCCAAACAAAACATTCTCCGTAGGCTTCGATTATAAAGACTTCAACGAAGTCCCATTAGCTAAAGATTTATCAAACCTACTTCACATTGAAAATAAAAACGAATTAATAAATGCGGATAGTTTTTTCGATAATATAGATAAAGTCCAATATTATGCCGATGAACCAACAGCCAACCTCTCTGCTGTTCCTCTCTATTTCTTATCAAAATTAGCTGTCAAAGATGTAAAAGTTGTCTTATCTGGTGAAGGTGCGGACGAATTATTCGGTGGATACCCAAGCTATAAAGAAGATGAAACTCTAAAAAAATACAAAAAACTACCAATGTTCATTAGGAAATTTATCAAAATTATCGTCTCACCACTCCCAAGTTTTCATGGTAAAAATTTCTTAACCAAAGGTGGTTCTAAACTTGAAGACTATTATGTCGGCGA
>DVFV01000010.1 GCA_018713045.1 Candidatus Coprosoma intestinipullorum
TTTAAGTACATCAAGTAATAAACCATCAGAAAATAGTAGTGGATGGAAAGATGTAAATTATAGTAAAGGCGAGAAGACAATAAAATTAAACGATTTAGATAACGGAACTTATTATTTATGGGTAAAAGATAAAGCTGGAAATATAAGTGATACAACGGACAAGAGTAAATTTGTAGTAGATAAAATAGATAAAGTAAAACCGACATGTAGTATAAGTGCTTCTGGTACTGAGGGAGACAATAATTGGTTTAAGAGTAACATTAAACTAGAACTCGAGTATAACGATACCGGCGGAAGCGATGTTGACAAATATGGAATGGTTAATTCATCTACGGTAAACTATAATAGTAAGAAGACGGTTACGCATAGTGTTAATACAAAAGGTATTACATATTATGGATATGTCAAAGATAAGGCAGGGAATACTAATAAATGTAGTTTGACTATTAAGAAAGATTCAACAAAACCAACGTGTAGTATTACAGCTAAAGGTACTAAAGGAGATAACAATTGGTTTAAAAGTACAGTGAATATGACGCTTAAATATAGCGATGAAGGTGGAAGTGAAGTAGCATCATATGATATTTCGAGCGTCCCTACGGAAAGCTTTAATAATAGATCTTCGATTAGTCATGCTGGGGATACAAAAGGGTTTAATTATTATGGATATGTTAAGGATAATGCAGGAAACACTACTAAATGTAGTTTAACTGTTAAGAAAGATTCCACAAAACCGACATGTAGTCTTACACAATCATCTTTTGTAAATTATGTTAAAAGCGTTACATTAAGTATAAACGGTTATGATTTAACAAGTGGTCTTGCTTCTAAACCATATTCGTGGATAAATAAAAATAGTTTTGGAACAAGCAGTACATATACAGTAAGAAGTAATGGTACTTATAATGCATATGTTAAAGATAAAGCTGGTAATATTGGAAATTGTAATAAGTCGATATCAAATATTATATCTAAACCAAATAAACCAACAATTAAAAACCCGACGAATGGAAATTGGGTAAATTATGATTTTTCTTTAACTGTTTCTACTACAAGTAGGGCAGATACACTTGGATATTGGTATTATAGTTATGATGCGAAAAACTGGACAAGGTATGATAAGTCAGGCTATAATTCGTATGGCAAGCAGACTTTTGTAACGTCACCATATTCGGCAGAGAGAAATCAGGCTACATATATAAGAGTGTGTAATAAGGTGGCAAGCGGTCCAAATGATACTGCAAATTGTTCAGATTACGCGTCAACTATGATTAGAATCGATAAAACACCGCCTTCTTTAAGTAGTGCGAACATGAATGGCCTTGATTTTTATCAAATTGATAATAATGGTAATCGTATCGGTGCTTATATGAAAGACCAAAATTGTAATATTGGTCAAGGAAGATGTACCGCGACGATTTGTCTTGTCAATGTTCCTGGTGGTCATACACGACCTATAGCTAAGTATTGGGTTATAGATAAGGGTAGTGGATACCGAACTTCACTTAGTACTTTGGTTACTTATAACAGAAACAATGGAGTTATTGGTGACAATTATTGCCTTTGGACACGTGGTGATAATCCTTGCCGAATGGTAATTACTTCTAGAGCTTATGATTATGCGGGGAATGTTAATAACAGCATTATTGTAACAGAATATCGGGTTGGTTATATAGGTTCAGGAGATGGTACAGGATGTTAAGAAAAATTTTGATTGTGTGTTTATTGGCAATTATTTTGCCTGGCTGTGGTAATCAAACCGAGGAAAAAGAGATTAAGGTGGTTAGGCTTGATGATTCTGCTGTTTCAGAAGATGAATTTAAAGCTTCTTATTCAGATTGTTCCATTTCGGTTTCAGATAATATAAAGGATAAAAACAATAATTATTTATTTATGTGTAATGTTTATATGAATAATGGTGATGTATATTCTTCTAGTATGAGAATAGGCACTTTTACGAAGATGAATTTGGACATGGACTGTAATAAAATAAGTAAGATTGAATATTCTGTTCTTTTGGATACAGAAGAAGATAAACTTTATTCTACTGGATAATTTTTTGACAAAATGAATAGAATATGATAGACTTTATTTAAAGTGTCGACGAAGGAATAATAGATAACCGCTTATAGAAAGTGAGCTTGGATAGTGAGAACAAGTTATAATGTTATTTATTTCCTACCTTCTGAGTGAAATGAAAACATTTCCGGTTTTAGCCGTTATCTTAAATTAAGTTATAAAAAAGGATGGTACCGCGGGTTTAATTCGCTCCTATAGGACTATTCTTTTTTTTGTTTTAGATGAGGAGGATTATTATGAAATTAAAGAACAATTTTTTCTATACTATAAGGGACGATATTAAAGATGAGGATTCAAAAAGTGGTAATTTACTTGTCAGAAGTGGTTTTATTAAAAAAGAGGCAAGTGGGGTTTATATGTTTATGCCATTCGGCCTTAGAGTTAAGAAAAAAATTGAAAATATTATAAGAGATGAGATGGATAAATCAGGAGCTTTAGAGGTTTTAATGCCAGCTTTAATTCCAAATGATATTTTTAAAAAGAGTGGAAGATATGATTCTTTTGGCAAAGATATGTTTAAATTAAAAGATAGAAATGACAGAGGTTTTTGTTTAGGCCCTACACATGAAGAGTTATTTGTAATTGCAGCTAAAGAGAAAATAAAATCGTATAGAGATATGCCTTTTAATATTTATCAGTTCCAAGATAAGTTTAGAGATGAGGCTAGACCTAGATATGGTTTAATCAGAACTCGTGAGTTTACGATGAAGGATGCTTATAGTTTCGATTTGAATAGTGAGACGGCAAATGGTTCATACGATAAGATGGTTAGAGCTTATATGAATTCGTTTGATAGAATGGGAATCGACTACAGAATAGTCCGAGCTGATACAGGATTAATGGGCGGTGATTTATCAGAAGAGTTTCAAGCTATTACTGAAATTGGTGAGGATACAGTAGTTTTATGTGATAAATGTGATTTTTCTTCTAATATCGAAGTCGCACCAGTTAGAGCTGATACTTACGAGGTAGAGGAGAAGAAAGAAAAAGAACTTGTAGAAACGCCTAATGTAAAAACTATTGAAGATATTGTTAAATTTTTAGATATTAATATTACTAAAACAGTTAAAACTTTGGTTTATAAAATAGACGGTGAAATTTATTTTATTTTAGTAAATGGAGCAAGAGAGCTTAATGAGGCAAAATTAGGTAAATTACTTAAGGCTAGTTCAGTAGAAATGGCAACTGATGAAGATTTAAAGAAGGTAACCGACGGCACGTTTGGATCACTTGGACCAGTTGGGGTAGATGTAAAAATTATTGCCGATAACGAAGTGCTTAATATGAGTAATTTTGTGTGCGGGGCCAATAAAACAGGATACCACTATATAAACGTAAATTTAAGTGATTTTGATGTTTATGCATCAGGTGATATTGTAAATATCAAAGAGGGAGATTCTTGTCCTAAATGCGGAGGTAAGATATATTTTGAAAAAGGTATTGAAATTGGTAATACGTTTAAACTTGGGACAAAATACGCCGAGGCTTTAGATTTAAATTATTTAGATGAGAATAATAATTTAAAACCTGTTTATATGGGAAGCTATGGCATTGGGGTTGCAAGATGTATGGCGGCCATTGCCGAACAGTATTCTGATGAATTTGGTTTAGTTTGGCCAGTTGCTGTCGCACCTTTTACTGTAAGCATTGTAATTATAAATACTAAAGACGATGTTCAAAATGATTTGGCAAACTCTCTTTATGATAAATTTAGAGAAAATAATATTGATGTTTTACTTGATGATAGAGATGAGAGAGCTGGAGTTAAATTTAAGGATATGGATTTAATCGGAATTCCTTATAGAATTACAGTAGGTAAAAAAGCAACTGATAATATAGTAGAGTTTAAATCACGCGATGGTAAAATAGATGAAGAAGTTTCAGCGGATGAAATTATAGATAAAATAAAAGAACTTATAAAATAACTTAAAACATTCAACATGCTTGAGTGTTTTTTTATTTACTAGGAATTTGCTTTGTAAAAGTAAAAAAAG
>DVFV01000083.1 GCA_018713045.1 Candidatus Coprosoma intestinipullorum
TTTTTGCTATCATATATGGCGCCCAAAAGGAGAATCGAACTCCTATCTTTCCCTTCGGAGGGGAATACTCTATCCATTGAGATATTTGGGCTCATATATATTATATCATATACATGATTTATTTAATAAAAAAAAATCAGAATAAATCTGATTTTATAGGTTTGTTTGAACTTCAACGTCGACACTTCTAGCTTCAAGCAAGTTTACATTGGTTTTTATATAAAGCGTTTTACTTGCTTCTTCGGTTATGTTACTACCTAAGTATGATGTTATACTGGCAATTTCGTTTTTATCACTATCTCTAAAGGTCATTGTTATAGGAGATAATGATAAAATATTAGAAGTTAGATTTGTGACTTTTGAAGTTACAATGTACTCGCCTTTTTCTTCAGTTATTTTAATATCACTAAATAGTAAGTGGTTTTGAACAACTGATTTTAATTTGATTTCTTCTAAGGTTTGAACTGTTGCGACTGTATTGGGTTTTATAAGAATGTAATTTATCCAAAGAAGAGTGGCGAGAATTGCTAATAATGAAATTATAATTATTAATATTTTGTTTGCTGGCCTTATTTCTTTTTCGCGCATGTTTAGTTAGCTTGCCATGTTCTAACGACGTCACAACTACTACTTGACGGAGCTGGATCTGGCATTTGCATTCTAACGATTGTCGGTATTTTAAAGGCTGAACCAAAGGCCATACAAGTTCCTGGCTGCAATGTTTTTTGTTTTTCGACGATATCGGCACTGATGTTTGGAAGCATTTTAGTGATATAGTCGAGATCTCTTGGGTGCGTTATTTTAAAGATTAAGAAGTTCGCACACTGAGATATAACGGTATCTGATATTTCAACTGGTCTTTGAGAGATTAGGTTGAACATAAGTCCGTATTTACGTCCTTCTTTAGCGGCTCTTTCGAAGATATTGTAACCGATTAATTCGACATCGCCATCTCTTTGGACGTATCTATGAGCCTCTTCGACAAAGATGTGGAATGGAATTGAGGCACGATCTTTTAATTTTTTAGCAAAGTTAAATAACATTTTAGTGTATATTTTAACGACTACTTTGGCAAACCAATCTTCGACATCTTCTAGGTTAAAGTTGATGATTTGGGCTTTACGACCATTTTTCGCAACCAATGTTGCTATATAATTTTCCATGGTTATAAAGTTTGGATATCTCAAGTAGCGTGAGTTTTCAGAAATAGTCAATGAGTGAAGGCGAACTTTTAGAGTGATAGCATCAGCATATGTTTCTTCGTTATTTAAAAGTCCTTCACTGATTAAAGTAAATTCTAAGGCTTTTTCGAGATCTTCTAGAGTATAGTATTTGATTTCTTTTGGTTCATAAGTGTCTAGTGATTCATCAATAAAGCTAGTTACATATTCAGTCATTAAGATACTTTCTGGGAACTGTCCATGAGTATCGATAGTGAAACATTCTCTGAATTTACGAGTATAACCAATTCCTTGAACTGGAGCTTCTAGATTGAACTGCGGAGTTGAACAAGTAGCTAGAATTTTGAAGACGTCATTACGTTTACTACTTGCGGTTTGATTTGTATATAAAATTGTCATTATAGCTTTGGCAATTAAATGATTTTGGTATTTTAAAGATAAATCATCTTCTGAGGCGAAAATGGTAACTAATTTAAGCATTCTTTCGATTATGGTTAATTGTGAGTGTTTGTCGGCACGTAATAATAGGGCCATATCATCGATATCCATAAGCCAAAGTGGAATACTTAAGATTTCACCATCGGTTTGATTGACGTTAGTCGTATAAAATTTAAAACCTAAGTTAGGGTTTACTTTATCTATATTTTGAAGAGCGTTGTGGTATTCACCATATGCATCAAAGATGAAGATGTTGGCTCTAAATGGTAATAATTTAGGGTTTGAAAAGACGTTTTGTAATAGTCTTGCCACTCCACATGATTTACCAGAACCACTGTTTCCGAATATAGCCATATGACTACTAAATAGATCGTTAATATCAACTCTAATTTTGTTTCCTTCATATAAAGGACTGTCACCTAAGACAAAGGTAGATGGAGTATCTTCACCAACTAACATTCCAACTTCTTCAGGGGTGATTAGACGAAGAGAGGCATTAAAGGTCGGTTTGCGAATGACACCACCGATAAATTTACCGCTTGTAATTTCACCGAGAAATCTAATTTTGATTATCTCGTCGTTGATGTCTTCAACTTCACCCAAGACTTTTTTGTCGCCATCTTCGAAGACGACATGCATATTCATAATATTGGTGTTTAATCCACCTTCAGCAGCTATTTTAACATGAGCTTCTGTATCACTTATAAAAACAATTTTTCCAAACATGATTATCCTCCTATATTAATTCTTCTATTTGTTTTTTTAAATTTTCATCAATGTTTTTGATTAGTTTTTTTATCTCTTTTGATTTTTTTATTAACTCTAGTTTGTCTTCATAGTATTTTAGTTTATCTTCTGCGACTTTCAGTTGCCGGTATATCGCATTACGAGTGATTCCCTCTTCTTCACTTATTTCAGATAAGCTTAGATTGTTGAAATAATAAGCTTCGAAATAAAATTTTTGCTTGCTTGTTAAAAGTTCACCGTAATAATCGTATAAATTTATATAGTATAAGGTTTTATCCATTTATAATCCTGACAATGGCAAAGACCATAATGAGCAGTCCAACAACGGCATATATAGCTGTCATGGCTTTTCTTTTATACTCTTTTTGGTTGTTATAGGCCATCACTAGTAAAGTTATCCCGGCAAGGATTTCACTATAGTTTAAAAGTTTATTATAAAAACAGGTAACTATAAGCATAATCAAGAGAATTATAGCTAAAACTAATTGTATTTTTAGTCCGACACTTAACTTTTTCATGTTAGTCCTCCATTTCTTTGAATAAACCATAGATGTATTTTTCAATGTCGAAGACTCTTAGGTCTTCTTCTTTTTCGCCAAGGCCGACGAATTTTACAGGGATACCAGTACTATCTTTGATAGCTAAAACGATTCCACCTTTGGCAGTTCCGTCGAGTTTGGTTAAAACGATTCCGGTTATATTGGTAATTTCTTTAAAGTTTTTAGCTTGAGAAACACCGTTTTGGCCAGTTGTTGCATCAATAACAAGTAAGGTTTCGTGCGGGGCACCTGGTATTAATTTACCGATTACTTTATTAACTTTTTCAAGTTCTTTCATAAGGTTTACTTTGTTTTGGAGCCTTCCAGCTGTATCGATTAAAACGACATCGTAGTTTTCGTTTTTGGCTTTAGTTACGCCTTCATACATGACACTTACTGGGTCTGTTTCCTTTTCTTTGTGGGTGACAATGTCGACTCCTACTCTATCTGCCCAGATATTTAACTGTTCAGTGGCTCCAGCTCTAAATGTGTCACCAGCTATCATCAAAACTTTTTTGCCTTCTTTTTTTAGCTTACTGGCAAGTTTGCCAATAGTCGTTGTTTTTCCAGCTCCGTTGACACCGACAAACAAGATAACTGTTGGCCCTTCTTCGGCGTAGTTTATTTTATTTACGATAATATCGTTATCGACATAGATTATAAACATTTCGTCGACTATGATGTTTTGAAGTTCCTGCGGCCCTTCAATTTTCTCTTTTTTAACTCTGGTTTTTAATCTGTCGATTATTTTCATGACCGTGTCGACACCAATATCGGCCATAATAAAAATTTCTTCTAATTCGTCAAAATAATCATCGTCCAGTTTGGTGTAATGTTTATTTAAATTAATGAGTGAAGTAAGGAAATTTTGCCTTGTTTTTTCAAGCCCTTCACTATAAGCTTCGGTTTCTTTTTTTTCTTCTTTCTTAAAGATGTTTTTAAATTTTTCGAATAATCCCATATCATACTCTCCTATTACACCTCTAATTTTACAACAGATAATTAAATAAAGCAAGGAAATTAAAAGAAAAAAGAGATTTTACAACCTCTTTGGCTTGGAATGATTATTACTTAAATTGTGTTTAATTGTTCTATCGATGGTTAAAACAAGTTTTTTCTCATCTAGTTTATTATGACCATTTTTACTTTCGGTGTTTTTTACTATATAAATTTGACATAAATTTCATACTTTAACAGATTGATATGTTCGTTAAATGATTTATATATTTTTTTCTTTTGACTCTTGGTTGTCTATAATGACTTGTGTTATTTTTTTTATACATTTATTAATGTCAAATTCTTCATCTTCGATATGTGGTTTGACGTTTTTGTCCATATAATCATAATGATATTGTTGAACAAGTCTTAAAAGCTGGATGGTTTCTGATTCGTTTAAGTCATTGGCAAAATCAATACTAAACAATATTCTAAAAGAATTTTCTTCATATTTGGGTATTGTATGATTATATTTATGACTTTGATTTGCCAAAAGTTCTGTAGCTGGATGGTTATTTAAATAATTATTTATCACTTTAGTGCTAGAGTAATCTTCTTTGGGAAGACAATTTATGAAATAGTATAGTTTTTCATAGGGGTCCGTTACATTATATTTTTCCATAAAAAAATAAAATAATTCTTGCTTTAAAATTGCATAATGAATGTTTTCAATAATTATACGGCTACCTAATAAGATATCTGGGTTTTCTAATATATAAGGAGCAATTTCTTCGAGTTTTGGAAAAACCATAATATAATCAAGAGTTACTTCGTAGTTTAAATGTGTTTGGACTTCACCTAAGGTCAAAAGATTTTGAATTGTATCTTTAGATAAAATTCTTTCGTTTGTTAAAGTTTTGAATATTTCTTTTTCTTTTTTCTTAATGATGTCTTCTAAAACTTGGTATTTATCTTTTTTCATTTGTTTCCTTCTTTCTTTTCATGTATTTTAATGATTTTATGAGTAGGTGTCAAGAATAAATGCTAATGGTTTTTAACAGTTTAGGAAGATAACTTGCCATTTTACGAGAAAAAGTATATAATTATATAGTCAGTTTTAAACTTTTTAGAAAGGAGTTTTTAATGAAATTTAATAAAGATGTAACTTACGTCTTCGCGATGGGTGGGCTTGGCGAAATCGGTAAGAATACGTATTGTATGATGCGTAATGATGAACTTATTATTACAGATGCCGGTGTTTATTTCCCTGGCGATGAGTTAATGGGTATTAATTATGTTATTCCAGATTTTACTTTTTTAAAGGAAAACGAGAGTAAGATAAAAGGTTTATTTATTACTCACGGTCATGAAGATCATATTGGGGCAATTCCATTTTTAGTAACGATGGTCAATATCCCAGCTATATATGCACCTCATCAAGCAGCGGCTTTAATTAGAAAGAAATTAGAAGATAGAGGTATTAAATATAATAATGTTTATGCCTATGATGATGATAGTATTTATAAATTCAAAGAATTTCAAGTTGAGTTTTACAGGGTAACCCACTCTATTCCTGATGCTCACGGTATTATTATTAAGTCAAAAGACGGAACGATTATGACAACGGGTGACTTCAAGTTCGATTTGACACCTATTGGACCACTTCCTGAGCTTCACAAGATTGCAAAACTTGGAGCTGAAGGGGTTACGTTACTTATGAACGATAGTACAAATGCGATGAATAAAGGTACAAGTAACAGTGAGTCTTTAGTTAACAATGCTTTAGAACAGATATTTACAAAGAATCCAGATAGAAGGATTATAATCGCAACGTTCGCGTCTAATATTTACAGACTTAAACATATTGTCGATACTTGTAAAAGACATGGAAGAAAGATTGTTACTTTCGGTAGAAGTATGGAAAATAACATTGAAATTTCAATTGAGGGTGGTTATATTAAACACAAAGAAGTGTTTATCACACCTGAGGAAGCTAAAAGAATGGCTCCTGAGAAGGTATGTATTTTATGTACAGGTACTCAAGGTGAACCACTTGCAGCTTTAAGTAGGATTGCGAATGGTACTTTTAGACAAATCAAGTTAACACCGGATGATATTGTTATTTTCTCATCTTCAGCAATTCCAGGAAATGCTTTAAGTATCGGTAGAACTATTAATAAGTTATATTTAAAAGGAGTTACGGTTTATACTAACTCTGATTTGAAAGAAATTCATGCTTCTGGTCATGCGAATGAGGAAGAACTTAAATGGTTATTCCAACTTGCTAGGCCAAAATATTTAATGCCGTTCCACGGTGAATACAGAATGCTTAAGGCAAGTGCGGATATCGCAGTTAAATGTGGTATGCCAAGAGAAAATGCGTTTGTTTTAAGTAATGGTGATGTTCTAGCGATGAAAGATCAAGTTATCAAATATGCTGGACATATTCATATCGGTAATAATTATGTCGATGGTAATCGTGTTGGCGATGTAAGTAATTCCGTTATGAAGGAACGTAAGACGATGGCCAATGATGGTATCGTAGTTGTAATTGCCAATATCGATGTTAAAAATAAGAAGTTAATTGGAACTCCTAATGTTACAACTCGTGGTTTTGTTCTAGTTAACGACAATATTCAGTTACTTAAGAAGTTAGAAGGTATGGCTAAATGGGCCATTAACGATAAACTTAAAACTGACGCCGATTATGCGGATATAAAAAATGAAATTATCAGTACTATTTCTAGCTATATAAGTACTCATACAGGTAGAAGACCAATTATTTTACCAGTAATTATGGATATTAAAAAAAGCGTTAAGTCATAACGCTTTTTTCGTGTCAACAATTATCTTTGTAAGTATAGGTATAGGTATTTTTAGTAGCGGTATCTGGAGTGGTGTTTTCGATAACAACACAGCCATCTAATTTATCACCGTTTGGAAGTTTACCTTCGTCGTTAATGTCGATATAACCACCGTTTTGAAGTTCAGATATGGTAACGTTTTTAGTGTTTCCTTTACTTGGAAGGCTTCCTCTGTGATCGGATGCCCAGTTTTTAGCGGCAAGTTCGGCACTTTCTTTACTTTGCTCGCTCGCCTCTTCGACTCCTCTTTGGGTACTATCAGTGACGTTTGGAATGATTACTAATAGTAAGGCAGCTAGGATAACGATAACTCCGATTAGTTCGATTAGGGTAAATCCTTTATTCATGGTTTAAATCCTCTTCGATTCTGAGTAGTTCGTTATATTTAGCTGTTCTTTCACTTCTAGATAGTGAACCTGTTTTGATTTGGCCGAGGTTTAGGGCAACAGCTAGATCAGCAATGGTTACATCTTCGGTTTCCCCACTACGGTGAGAAATAATTGTTTTATATCCATTTTCTTTAGCGAGGTTTATCGTCTCTAAAGTTTCAGTAAAGGTTCCAATTTGATTTAGTTTAATCAAGATGGCGTTTCCAGCTTTATTATCTATACCTTTTTGAAGGTATTTGATGTTAGTGACGAATAGATCATCGCCAACTAATTGAATTTTATCACCATATTTTTCAGTCATTTTTCTAAAGCCTTTCCAATCTTCTTCGTCGACTGGGTCTTCGATAGAAATGATCGGATATTTGTCTATGAGGGTTTGATAATAGTCAACTAACTCGTTACTTGTAAGTTTTTTGTTTGCTCCTTTTAAGTTATATATGCCATCTTCATAAAACTCACTGGCGGCAACGTCTAAGGCAAAGTTTACATCTTTTCCTGGGGTGTATCCAGCTTCTTTAATTGCTTCCATAAGCATATCTAAGGCTTCTTCATTGGTATTTAGGTTAGGGGCAAATCCACCTTCGTCCCCTACTCCAGTATTAAATCCATTTTCTTTTAGGACTTTTTTTAAAGTATGGAAGACTTCACTACCAATGCGCAATGTTTCTTTAAAGTTTTTAGCGTTTGGAATGATCATAAATTCTTGGAAGTCGAGATTGTTGTCGGCATGCGCACCTCCATTTAAGATGTTCATCATCGGTCTTGGAAGAGATATTTCATCTCCAAAGAATTTATATAAAGGAATGTTTTTTTCTTTGGCGGTAGCTTTTAAAACAGCTAGAGATACTCCTAGGGTGGCATTAGCTCCCAAGTTTGTTTTATTTTCGGTTCCATCTAACTTAATCATCGTTTCATCGATTTGGCGTTGGTGAGATGATTCAAGGCCGATTAAGGCGTCTTTAATAATCGTATTTACATTATTTACGGCTTTTAAGACTCCTTTTCCTTGGTATCTTTTTGGATCGTTATCTCTTAGTTCGAGAGCTTCTTTAGAACCGGTTGAAGCGCCTGATGGAACGGCAGCTCTTCCTTTGGCTCCACTTTCTAATAATACGTCAACTTCAACGGTTGGATTTCCTCTTGAATCTAATATTTCACGGGCTTTGATGTCTTTTATTTTTGACATGTTTATTACCTACCTTTCTTTATAAATTATAACATTGCTGGAGTTTTTTGTGAACTATAAAGGATTATTTTGACAATTAATTTAGTTGCTTTTGTAAGTGCTTGACAATAGTTATTTAGGTTTTTATAATTATGTTAGA
>DVFV01000084.1 GCA_018713045.1 Candidatus Coprosoma intestinipullorum
CTTTCCCAGCAAAAATTTGCCGAGCTTTATGGAGTTACCTATCAAGCCGTAAGTAAATGGGAAAACGGTAAAAACATGCCCGATATAACTATCTTAAAACAAATATGCGAAGATAATAATATTGATATAAATACACTTCTTGAAACCAAATCACCTAAAAAGAAATTTAAAAAAATCTTAATTCCCTTGATAATAATTATTCTCGTAATAATCATCATTATCTTAATAATCACAAACCAAGATCAAAGTTTTAAATTCAAAACTCTAACGGCCAGTTGTGATAACTTCAAACTATATGGATCCCTTGCCTATAACGATCAAAAATCATCGATCTATATTTCCAATATTACCTACTGTGGTGAAGAAGACAATAACAAATACCAAGATATTCATTGTACACTCTATGAAATAAACGGCAACACGCAAACTAAAATAAGTAGTTATGAAAGTCAAAAAACAACCACTTTAGAAGACTTCATCCAAAATGTCGAATTCAACATCGACGGATATGAAAAAACATGTAAAGTATATAAACAAAATAGCTTAGAATTAGAAATTGAAGCAACCACTACTAACGGTAAAACCACAACCTATAAAATACCTCTAACCTTAGAAGATAATTGTTAAAAAAGATTGCCCCTAAAAGCAATCTTTTATAATACTCCCGAAATATTTCCATCGTCATCGATATGCATATTCAAATAAGCAGGACTCTTTGAAAGACCTGGCATCACCATTACTCCTCCCATATAAATAACGATAAAACCAGCTCCACTGCAAAGTTTAACATCACTTACATACATCTCAAATCCTCTTGGAAATCCTAATTTTTTAGGGTCATCGCTAAGCGAATATTGAGTTTTAGCAACGCACACCTCTAAATTTCCAAAGCCCATCCGCTCAAACTTATCTATCTTCTCTTTTGCCCTATCACTATAAACAACCTTATCAGCATGGTAAATGTTCGAAGTCAAACTTAAAACCTTATCGTAAATACTATCATTTAAATCATACATAAAATTAAACACTTTATCGTTATTAGCAAGTCTTACAACCTTCCTTCCAAGGTCAGTAGCTCCCGCACTTCCATCACTATAAGCTGAAGATACACTAAATTCACATCCCATATTCAAAACAAAATCTCGAACCAAATCAATTTCTCTGTCAGTATCAAAATCAAACTTATTAACGCAGACAATGACATTATCTAAAAACTTCTTCATATTTAAAATATGAGCCTTTAAATTAGCTAACCCTTTCCTTAGAAAGTCTATATTCTCTTCCTTAAGTAAACTCTTATCAAGTCCTCCATTATATTTCAAGCTTCTAATCGTCGTATCGATAACGATTACATCAGGTTCTAATCCTCCTTCTCGGCACTTGATATCCGTAAATTTTTCTGCCCCAAGATCAGAACCAAACCCAGCCTCCGTAATTACATAATCAGCCAAACTAAGTCCCATCTTTGTCGCTTTTATTGAGTTGCACCCATGAGCGATATTCGCAAAAGGCCCGCCATGAATAATTGCTGGATTACCCTCTAAAGTTTGCACTAAATTTGGCTTAAACGCATCCTTAAGCAAAATTGTCATTGCTTCGCCAACCTCCAAATCAGAAACAAATAAAGGCTTACCATCCATATCATCAGCAAAATAAATATTGTTAATTCTTCTCTTTAAATCATCCAAACTAGAAGCCAGGCACAAAATTGCCATCACTTCGCTAGCCACCGAAATACAAAAATGCTCTTCTCTATTACCAAGCCTTACATCTCTAAGAGCTCTATCATTCATATCGAGGCATCTTCCAAAACAAATTGTCTCCGGATTAATTCTAAGCTCATTACCTTGAAAAATATGATTATCAATTGCCGCACAAAGTAAATTGTTAGCTGAAGTAACCGCATGAATATCTCCGGTAAAATGTAAATTAATCTCATCACTCGGAACAACCATCGACTTTCCACCACCAGTCGCCCCTCCTTTAATTCCAAAAACCGGACCTAAAGAAGGCTCACGCAAGCATACAACGCTCTTATATCCAAGACTATTAAGTGCATCATTTAAACCTATACTAAGAGTTGTCTTACCCTCTCCATAAGGAGTTGGTGATGTTGCCGTAATCAAAATAAGTTTTCCTCGTTTTTTTAAAGGAAAATCATTTATCTTTGCTTTATAATCACCATAAACATCTATATCCTTAATACCTAAATCTAAAGCCACATCTCTTATCTTTCGCATATAATCACCCATTTCCAATAAAATTATAACACAAAAAGCCCAAAACTATTCTTGTTTTAGACTTTTTACTTTTTCTCTCGAAGAAGGTTCGAACAGATTTAAACCATTCTCACTATAAACTCTAACCTTGTTTCCATCGACAGTCCTTTGTAATTTCAAAAAATCATAAGAAGTCATCGAACTATTAATCGTACTTTCAGCCTTTCTCTTTAATTCTTTGTTAAACGAAATCTTTACTAGTAATTTTTTTAAACCTAAATTCTTATTATTTTTACTTTCGCTAAACAAATTTATATTTTCAAAAAGTAGATTATCATTTAACATATCTTTAAATTTCAAAATATCTTCATATTCTAAATACTCATCAAATCCAAGTCTTTCAAGAAGCAAACTAACATTAACCGCATAATCGACCATTAATCTATTTGGCAAAACCTGTGAAACATCACTATAATTTAAAACAGGTACCTCCGGTGTGTCATAAAGTAAATCCATTGCCAGTCTATTTTCACTTAAACTAAAAATCATTGACCTATACGGATTATATGCCCTTAGATAATATTCTCCTTCTCTTCTTTCAAAAAAATCATCATGAGCCCTTTCAATCTTATAACCTCGAACTAAAACTCCTGTATAAATATTACTTCTTGAAACACTATAATTAGAATTTCTTTCTTTAGTCACCTCTTTAGGTAAAACAGTTTGTTCTAACTCTTCATAATCTTCCATTAAAATATCCTCCCTCAAGAAAATATAACACAAAAATAAAGATTTTGCAAAAACTCATCTTTTAAATTTTATCGAGTATACTATTTATTGCCTTTAACATAAAAGAAATAAACACATTCGCATTGCCGTTTATATGACACTGCGCGATTGCCGAATAATATTCATCTCTATTTAAATATATCTCTTCCTCAAAAGGTACATACTCAAACTTAGAATTATAACTAGCAAGCATTAAACTAACCCAAAATCTTGCCAAACGTCCATTACCATCGCTAAATGGATGAATATATACAAAATAATAGTGAAAAATAGCCGATAATACAAGCGGATGAATTTTACCATTATTACTACTGACAAAAGAAAATAAACTCTTCATAAGTGATGGAACAAGAATAGAATCAGGCGCCCGGTAAATAATTTCATCGCCTCTTTTTACCCCTTCACCGTGATTTCTATAATAACCATTATCATCATCAAAATATTTCATCATAATCAAGTGAGCCTTTAAAAAATCCTCCTCACTTTTAAAATTATAATCTTTCATATTCTCATATAACTCGTTCGCATTTTTTACCTCTTGAACCTCTTTTCTCCTTCCAAGAACAGGCTTATTTTGTATAATTTTTAAAGTAGATTCTATAGGAAGTGAATTATCTTCAATAGCTAAAGACGAATAAACTGATCTAACCCTTGATTTTATTCTTAAATTATCATTTTTTAAATTATCACTTATATTTATCAAATCAAGCTTTCTTTCAATTTCGTCTATCAATCTTTTATCATCAGAACTCACATCAAAAACAGGTTTTATTGTATCTATATCCACAAATACCATCTCCCAAATTAAATTTCTATATTAAATTATATCACATATATAAAAAAATAGCTCAAGTTATAATCGCTTGAGCTTTTAATTACATCATTTGTTCTAACGTATTACTTGCCTTAGAGGCAACTTGTGAAGACTTATTAAACGCCTTCTTCATTGCCTTCATAACCGGCTTATTATACTTTTGATAAGCTAAAGTCATCATACTACCCATAGCCATCAACGCCATATTTTTTACCATATTCATAAAATCACCTACTTGCTAGAAAAATGATGGTGTGGTTTCTCACACATTACTATTATTTACTAAGAATGTTAAATTTATTCACTAATTTTTCTAAAAATTTTGAATTTCTAATATACTCGTGATTGTTATGAACACTCATCGCAAAAGCCTCAGGCTCACCGATAATAATTAATTTCTTTTTAGCTCTAGTAACAGCCGTATAAATTAATTTTTTATAAAGCATTCTATAATAAGAATGACATACCGTCAAAACGACAATTGGAAATTCACTACCTTGACTCTTGTGAATACTTATAATAAAACCATGTTTAATATTAATTAAATCCTTTGGTGTATACTTAACCACATTACCATCAAAATCGACATAAATCTCAGTCTTCCCACTTTTACTAGTATTTCCAAACTTAATATATTTTATAATACCAATATCGCCATTATATATATTGTCATCAGGCATATTCAAAAGTTGTAAAACCTTATCGCCTTCTCTAAAAACGACATCGCCATATTTATATTCTCTCTTAAGCTCTGATGGTGGATTTAAAACTTCTTGAAGCTCCTTATTAAGCAAATCTATACCATTCTCACCCTTATACATCGGAGCGAGAACCTGATAATCTTTATAATCATAACCCTTATCCTTAATCTGTTCGCATAAATTTCGCAAATTTTTCTTAATATACTGACTACTACACTTCAAAAAAGTATAATCGCCATAAGTCTCTAAATAATTATCACTTAAATCGCCATCTCTAATCTCTGACGCCAGCAAAGTAATATAACTGTTCTCAGACTGTCTATAAAGCTTATTCAAATAAATAGTCTCAATCTTCTCACTTTCGATTAAATCTCGAAGAAGCCTTCCCGGACCGACACTTGGAAGTTGATTATAATCGCCAACTAAAACCATCTTGACATTACTCTTAAGTCCCTTAAGCAAACTGTTAAACAAATTAATATCGATCATACTAACCTCATCGATAATCACCATTCGAGCAGATGATTTATTGTCCTCGTTAATCATAAACTCTCCCGTGTCTTTATTCCACTTCAAAAATCTATGAATCGTCGAAGCACCCCTTCCAGTCGTCTCACTCATCCTTCGGCTAGCTCTTCCAGTTGGAGCAAGTAGTGCCAAATACCTATCCATCTCTTCCTCAGAAAATTTATTTACCTTTTGATAAAGTTCAGTAATAGCTTTAATAATCGTCGTTTTTCCAGTTCCAGGACCACCCGTAATAATAAGTAAATTCTTCTCTATCGCCGACTTAATCGCCGCAATCTGATCCTCGTTATACTTTGTCTTATAAAGCTCCTCCATCTGCCTGATTAAATCATCTAAATCATCGTATTTCTTCTCTAAACTAGACGCCATAATATAAAGCCTTTCGGCAATATAATCCTCAGCCTCGTAAATCTCCTTTAAATAATAATCATCCCCGTCGACCACGACTTCATCTCTCGAAATAAGTTCATCTATAATCTTATTAAACTCATCTTCCGTTACATCTATCTTAAAATTATTTCGAAGACCCTTGACGATTGTCTCCTTATCTAAAAAACTATCGCCATTTTGATAAATAAGCCTGTTCATCAAATAATGCGTCAAAGCCAAAACTCGCCTATGATCATCTTCCATAATATTGAGCTTTAACCCCGCCTTATCGATCTTACTAAAAGGAATATCCTTAAAATATCTTAAATCATATACATTTTCATCTATAACCCTCAAAGTATCATTGCCATAATTGTTATAAACTTCTAAAGATTCCTTCGCATTAAAACCGAGTTCGGCAAGTCTTACCATAATTTCGTGACTCTCATCGTACTTTTTCAAAATTGAAACAATCTTATCGGCCTTTTTCTTCGTGAGCTTCGGAACCAAATTGAGACACTCTGGATTATCCAAAATTTCGTTTAACGGATCGTCCCCTAAAGTATCACAAATCGCCTCCGCTAATTTCTCGCCAATTCCCGGAAATAAATCCGAAGATAAAAACTCGACAACCGCATCTTTCTCAGTTGGTTTTACCTTTTCAAAACTCTCTGCCTGAAACTGCAAACCATATCTTGGATGATGAACCGCCTCACCATATAAAACATAAGTATCTTCTTCATTTAAATCGTAAAAATAACCAGTAAATGTGACAATCTTGCCTATATAATCGTGCATCTCTTCACTATCGGTTTCTACTACCTTAAAAAGACCAATTACATAACCTTGATTCGACGTAAAAATACTTCTTCGATAATTACCTTTTATATAGCTCAAACTATCACCACCTTAAAAAGCCTTATTTAAGGCCTTATTTCACTAATCAAATAAGGATAATTAACTTCCGTGCCGACTACTTTAACTTCCTCTCTAAGCATGTCCTCATCACCCTTGGCCTTAACATGAATATAATTACCAGTGTGACCGATTAAATAACCATCCTCGTAAACTTCCGGAATAAATATCATTTCTTTTCCAATGTGATCGTTCATAAACTTAATCTCAGCTTCCTTAGAAATATCCAAAAGTCTATGAACTCTCTCCTTCTTAATATTTCCCGGTATTTTATTTTTCATCTCACTTGCAACCGTACCTGCCCTATCAGAATAAGGGAAAACGTGAATTTTATTAAATCCGATTTTCTTAATTGTTTCGACAGACTCTTCGAACATCTCATCAGTCTCTCCTGGAAAACCGACAATCACATCCGTTGTAATCGACATATCGGGTTTAATACTTCTAATCTTTTCGATTTTCTTGATAAAATAATCCTTATTATACTTTCTATTCATATCCTTTAAAATCTGATTAGACCCTGTTTGTAGGGGAATATGCATGTGATTTACTAAAACATCACTATTTTTAATCACATCTAAAACGTGATCGTTGACCTCAGTCGCCTCAATTGACGAAATTCTAAGTCTCTTAAGACCTGGAATCTTCACTAAATCACTAAGCAAATCGGCAAAAGAATAATTACCATCAAAATAGTGACCCGTATGAATACCCGTCAAAACGATCTCCTTATGACCTTCATTTACTAAATCTGTAGCTTCCTTTATCACATCCTCGTGCTTCTTGCACCTAACGTGACCTCTTACAAACGGAATAATACAAAAAGTACAATAATTGTCGCATCCATCTTCGATTTTAATATAAGCTCTTGTTAAATCGAAATTATTGAGCTTCATCGTCTCGAATTTAGCTTTACTTATATCGTCGATATCGATGATTCTCTTCTTTTCTTTCTTATATTTTTCTAAATAATTAATAAGCTCTGTCTTGTTATTAGTTCCGATAATAACATCGGCATCGATACCATCCAAATTGTCCTTCTTGTTTTGTGTCATACATCCAGCAACCATTAAAACCGCGTTTGGAAATTGTTTTCTCACACTTCTAATTAATTTTCTAGATTTACTATCTGCTGTATTTGTTACCGTACATGTATTTATAATTGCTACATCGGGATCATCCGACTCGGTAAACCCGTGATTTTCAAAAATATCTCCGATAACTTCACTTTCATATTCGTTGACCTTGCACCCTAAAGTATAAATCTTGTAAGTCATACACCATACCTCCTTAAGTAAAAAAAGCCTTTAAATGGCCTATAAATTCTTTCTAAACTCTTTAAGTGAATTTAAAAATTCGTTCATTTCTTCCTGCTCTTCCTGAGTATCTTTAACTTTATTTTCATGATTAATAGTCATTGTTTTCTTATCGGACTGAATTCCATAAATCGGTGAAATTATATCGGAATTCTTAAATCTATGCGGGCTTTCTTTCGGCGTGTTTTTCTCCTCATCCTCTAAAACATCTTCTATTCTAAGTTGTGATGAAATAGAATCTTTTGCCTCCTCCTTAGTTGCCTGAGCTTTTAGTTTCTCTGCCTGACGCATAAGCTCTTTATAGCTTATAATCGCATTCTCTTCTTGCTCTCTCTCAAAATCGTCAATCTCCTCACGGCTTGGTTCACTAGCTTGCAAATCCGCATTCATTTGGTTATAAACTCTCTCGAGCTCTTCTTTGGCCTTTATCTGTTCTTCGGTAAGTTCCTTTGGCATCTCTTCCTTACTTACCTCTTCCGTATCGTACCTTTCATTATCTGCAAGTGGTTTTGGTCTGTGCTTATTTACCTGCATTCTAAATAAAAAGAAAGCAATTAAACAAATCAAAACAAAAATTATTCCGATTATAATTAAATCTCTATCAGCAATTTCAAATAAAACGTACATATGTATCACTCCAATATTGTTACCAAACTAACTAATAATAGTGTACCACAACTACCCCTAACTTTCAAAGAATTTTATCTCACTTTTGCAAATAATTTTTAAAACCATCAGTCATTGAAACTTCGTCACCTTTTTGCCATAAAGCCTCGGCATTGAAATTCTCTATATATTTCCGTCCATCATCTTCACTCATCAAAAATAAAGTCCTTACAAGCATATCCGCCGTTAAATTATCATTTGCGATAACTGAAACACTGTCGAAATTATCTACAGCTTCGCTAGTTTTCGGATTCACGCTGTATTCGGTAATCTCATCACTCTTATTAAGCGTATATAAAGATTTATTTTCGAGTAAAACGATATCTAAAACCTCTTCACTATCGTATTTACTTAAACTAACCGTATACTTATCATCGTCGTAAGAATCTCCTGTAATCACATTCCCGCCTTCGTTAATAATATAACTTTCTATATTGTTTTGTTTAAAATAATCGCAAACCTCACTAATCGCATAACTAGCCTTTATCATATCCAAATCAAAATCTTTAAAATCATCATCGTTAATTTTAGATTTGAATTTATAATTTTCACCCCTGCGCAAAGCCTTTACGAGATCCGTATCGCTAATATCGATATAACCGTTACTTTTCATATAAAGAAGTCTTCCGTATTCAATTAAATCATCATCTTTTTCTCCATCTTCATAACCTTTTAAAATCTTATTAATATCTTCACTTAAATTATTCTGATTTACCTTATCATAAACCTTTATCGTAATTGACTCTCCAAAATAGTCAAAACTATCCATATAAACTTCCCTCTTACTAAATAAATTAAATAAAATCCAAATAACCAGTAAAACAATAATACCTAAAATTAAATAATTTCTTTTTTCAATTAAAAGCTTCATAAAATCACCATCTAAAGTATATCAAAAAAACTACCCATTTGGTAGTCTAACCTTTGACATTAACTAAAATTACGTCCTTTCCAATCTTACTTATCATATCCCATTTTATCTTCACAACCCCTGCTGAAAAAAACAAAAACTTTCGTCTCTGAACCGAGATTTCGGTAATCTTTCCATCCTTATCGATATTGACATCGATAATCACTCCGACCTTTTTTCCATCAAACACATTGATTATATCCTTATTTTGCAAATCTGAAAGCATCATCCAAACCACCCATTACAATTATATAAAAAAGTATAAAAAAAAGACTAATTAAAAACTATTTTCTAAAAATACTTTTAACAAGTCTTTTTGAATTATCTTCTAAAGTTTCTTCTTTGAAGTAATCGTCTTTTTCAAATTCGTCTTCTAAGATGTTGTTCCAAACATCCCTGTCCAAAGAAGAATTCTCTTGATCATTACTAATCGCAACCATTCTTGAACTTGCTCTACCTGTTAAAGCATAAACTTTCTCGAGCTCTTCGCGAGATAATCTTCTTTGTAATTTATCTTCAACAAAGCTAACTCCTGATGTTTTTTTATTCGTATTTCATTCCTTCTTTCGTTACACAATAATACCACTTTTCACAAAATAAATCAAATTGGCCTTTCTTTATAATTGTATTTATTTAAACTGGAAAAAGACCAATTTTTATTTTTTTCTCTTTTTTTCTAAAGTGAGAACTTTATCATTTTTAAAAGATAAACCTGTATTCTCTTCGATTTCCTTCTTTTCGCCAAAAGTCAAATTTTTACAAACTTCGTAAAGTCTCTCTAATTCTTCTTTACTTAAATTTCTCATTATAAGTTTCTTTCCTTTCTTTTAAACCGAAGATTTTATTCCCGGTTCCTAAATAATAGCACCTTTCACCATTAAAATCAAATCATCTCAATCCTTGCCTCTTTTATAAGTTCATCGAATAAACCTAAATACTCTTTGTTAAGCTCTGGATGAAATTGAACCCCAACTACCCATCCTGAGCCTTTATTTTCTAAAACCTCGATTGTTCCATCACTTGCCTTGCCAGAGACTTTGAAAACATTTCCTTTAAAAATCTCATCGTCGATTGCATAACTGTGAAGCGAATAAACATTTATTTTCTTTCTTTTTAAAGCTTCGTATACTTTACTGTTTTTATTTAAGAAAACATCGTGCCTACTATCATTTATAAACTTCATGTCGAACCGCATGGGATTATGCCCCTCTACCTTTTTAAGACATCTTCCACTATCGTAAAATCCCATCGCTTGCGCGCCTAAGCACACACCTAAAACCGGCTTTCTCGTCTTTAAACCGTATTCGATTACTTTTAAATAATTATCTGTAATCCGATTCCCGCCTTCTAAAACAAAACCGTCACAAACCGATAGTTCATCCAAAGATACATCCTCCGAAACAAGTCCCATAGGAATTCCTCCTGCTTGCCTAATTCTCTTCGCATAATTAAAGACAAACTTACTATAAGAATTAAAAGGATTATCCTTATCTACTTGCCTTGATCCCAAAATACCTATAATCGGTTTCATACACTCACCCCTAAAATAGTATATTTAAATCGTTAAAATTCGTTAAAACTGCTTAAAACTTTAAAAATAAAACCAATATAAAATTGAAAGGAGAAAAAAATATGGCCCGTCACAAAGTTGAAATATGTGGCGTGGATACTGCGAATATCAAAGTTTTAAGTAGTGAAGAACAAACAGTTCTTTTTCAAAAGCTAAAAGAAGGAGACAAACAAGCAAAAGAAGAGTTGATAAACGGCAATCTTAAACTAGTTTTATCGATTTTAAAAAAATTCCAAAATCGAACCGATAATATGGATGACTTATTTCAAGTCGGCTGCATCGGTCTAATCAAAGCCATCGATAATTTCGATCTCTCTCATGAAGTCAAATTTTCGACCTATGCCGTTCCTATGATTTTAGGTGAGGTTAAAAGATATTTAAGGGACAACAACAGCGTCAGAATATCGCGAAGTATCAAAGACACCGCTTATAAAGCTCTGACGATTAAAGAAATGCTTCTAAATGAAAAAAACTCTGAACCGACCAACGCTGAAATTGCCAAGCAAATGAACATCCCAGAATACGAAGTTACAGAAGCCTTAAACTCTCTTAAAGAAACTATCAGTATGTTTGAACCGATTTATAACGATGGCGGAGATGTTATCTACCTCTCCGACCAGTTGAGTAATAAAGAAGATGCCTATGACCTCGAAACCAAAATTGCCCTTAGAAAAGCTTTAAATAAATTAAAACCCAAAGAAAAATATATTTTGATCGAAAGATACTTGATTGGTAAAACCCAAATGGAACTAGCTGAAGAAATAGGCATCAGTCAAGCTCAAATTTCTAGACTTGAAAAAAACGGTTTATTAAATATCAAAAAAATGATAAATTAAACCGTTTTTGCATTTTTAAAGTAAATGTGCTATACTACACCCTAAGTGTTAAAGAAACACAATTAGGAGGTACTTTATGAACTTAGAAAAAAATAAGAAAACTATAATGTTTTTAATCTTTTATACTGTAATTTTAGTATTTGCCCTCATAAACATCGAATCGATCTTAGAGTTTCTAAAATACATATTAAAAATCTTATCACCATTTATTATCGGTTGTTTTATTGCCTTTATTCTAAATGTTTTATTAAATAATATCGAAAATAAATTGTTTAAAAAACTAAATGAGAAAAATTCTAAAATATGGGCAAAAATTAAAAGACCACTATCTTTAACCCTAAGCCTTCTTATCATTATCGGTGTAATTGCTATTGTCTTTATCTTAATTATTCCAGAACTTGCAAACACCATAACTATCTTTACTAATAATTTAGATAATTATAAAAACGAAAGCTTAAATTTCTTAAATAACTTTGGAATTAACGATAGTCAAATAAAAGACTTCTTTGAAAACCTATCACTGATTAAAGACGATATATTATCCTACCTTTCTCAAAATAAAGAAAGTATTATTTCGGGAACAATTGGAGTTGCCAGTACTATTTTAGGAACCATTACTAATATTACTATTGGAATAGTCTTTGCCCTTTATATATTGGTTAAAAAAGAAGACCTTCAAAGACAAGTAAAAGAAATAGCAAAAGCTTACTTACCGAATAAAAAAAGAAAAAAATTAGAAGAAGTATCACATCTATCATTTGTAACCTTTTCTAATTTTATAACAGGCCAAGTAACCGAAGCCTTTATAATTGGAATATTGTGCTTTATAGGTATGCTTATATTAAATATTCCATATTCTGGTGCCATCTCTGCCTTAGTTGGTTTTACGGCCTTAATCCCTGTATTTGGAGCCTTTATAGGAACAATAATTGGAGCCTTTCTAATCTTAATGGTATCCCCTATCAAAACCATAATATTTATCTTATTTATTATAATTCTTCAGCAAATTGAAGGAAACTTAATCTATCCAAAAGTTGTCGGTAAATCAGTAGGCCTTCCAGGAATTTGGGTTTTAGTTGCCGTAACAGTCGGAGCAAGTATCTCAGGAATCTTAGGAATGCTTATAAGTGTTCCATTGTGTTCAGTAATATATTCACTAATAAAAACAAGTGTCAAAGAAAAAAATAAGTCTAAACATTAAGCTTAGACTTATTTTTGTTTAATTTATTCTGTATGAATCAGACTATGTTCCACTTAAAGATATACTAAAGCTTAAATATAATGCATG
>DVFV01000085.1 GCA_018713045.1 Candidatus Coprosoma intestinipullorum
ATCTGGTCTGTGTGGAAGATGGCATTGATTCTTCCAAGGACGCTGGCAAATTGATGATCTCTGTTCTATCTGCTGTGGCGGAGATTGAGCGGGAAAATATCCGTGTCCAAACCATGGAGGGCCGCATTCAAAAAGCGAGAGAAGGCCGCTGGAATGGCGGCTTTGCACCCTATGGGTATCAACTGGTGGATGGGAAATTGGTCATCAACGAGGAAGAGGCAGAGGCCATTCGTGTCATCTACGACCAGTATGTTCACACGGACATTGGCACAAACGGCATCGCAAAGTATCTGGAAAACCACGGTATCCGCAAGATTCCCCGGCAGAATGGGAAGAATCCCCTATTTGATGCACACCTGATCCGACTGATTCTGAAAAATCCTGTGTACTGCGGAAAAATCGCCTATGGTCGCCGTAAGATGGAAAAAGTGCGCGGCACAAGGAACGAGTACAAGCTGGTGGAGCAGGACAACTACCTGCTGGCAGATGGGCTGCATGAGCCCATTGTTTCGGAAAAAGCCTGGCAGGCAGCACAGGTGAAGCTGCTGGCACAGGCCAAGAAATACGAACACGTCAACCGTGGGAAGGATGAACACGTACATTTGCTCTCCGGCATTGTAAAGTGTCCTGTCTGCGGAGCCGGAATGTACGGGAACAAAAGCATCAAGCACAAAGCGGACGGCACCAAGTACAAGGATTTTTACTACTACGGTTGCAAGCACCGCTCTATGATTCGTGGGCATAAGTGCGATTACAAAAAGCAGATTCGGGAAGAACTGCTGGACGATGCCGTGGCGGAAGTCATTGTAAAGCTGGTGAGCAATCCGAAGTTTGCTGCCATGATGCAGGAAAAGATCAACATGAAAGTGGATACCGCCGCCATTGACCAGGAGATTGCCAATTACGAGAAGCAGCTGCGCCAGCATTATTCCGTCAAGGCGAAGCTGGCGGAGGAGATTGATTCTCTCGACCCGGACGACCGGCACTATGTGCGGCGCAAGGCAGACCTTGATGACCGGCTCTACAAGATGTATGATAAGATCGAGGATACCGAATCTCTGCTGATTGCGGCCAGAGCCAAAAAGCAGGCCATTGAAGCGGAAAAACTGACCGGTGACAATATCTATAAAGTGCTGATCTATTTTGAAAAACTGTACGGCGTGATGAACGAAGCGGAGCGGCGGCAGTTGATTGAGGCATTGATCTCTGAGATTCAGATTTACCCGGAACGCCAAGCCAATGGACAGTGGTTAAAATCCATCAAATTTAAGCTGCCGATTATCGAGGAAGACATGAGTATTAGTTTGGACAATGAAGAACAAGTCGAAAGTGTAGTTGTTTTAAAAAGAAAAGCTTGACGATTGTTTAACAAATGTTTAAATCTTTAAAAAGCTCTTTTTTGACACATATTATTTATGTGTTGTATAATTAGGGTAAGAAAGAGGAGGAAATAAAGATGGCAGATAGAACATGGGATTCAATTAATAGAAGTGTGATTAATGGTGGTCCAATAAGTGATGGCTCAGATTATAAAATGATGGCTGGAAAGTCTTCAAAGGAATTACTTGATGAAGCGTTAGATCAAAGACATAGAGAGTTTATCGGTGGGAATCAATTTAAAGATATTCAAAAAGTTTTTAATAGAGAAAATGAATTGAATTTAAGTGATGAAGAAATTTTTATGCGTCATATTGGACTTAGTTCGAAAGATGCAACAACTTCAAATGCTTATGTAGATATGGCAAGGATAAATTCTATAGGTTCTGATAAAGTAGTGACTGATGAGAGGAAAAAAGTAAAGACAGATAAGAAGACTATGGAGGTTTATAAAAAAACAGCGTCATTTGTTGCAGGTGTGGCTGCTGTTTGTGCTTTGGTGTTTAGTGGTTTATCTGTTAGTAATGCGTTGGAGACGTATAATTTAGCTAAGAATACAATTGGTTATCAGTCAGTTGATGAAAATACGCATAGAACTGAGGATAATAAAGGTTATTGGTATGATACGGATTCTATTGCTAGCGATATTGTGAGTAGCAATGATTATGATGATAATATATATGGAGCTTATTATAAGATCGATAGTAATGGGGCAAATGTGTTTGGAACGATGAACGATATAATTGCTAAGTCATCAGATTATACTGATTTTAAGGATTATTTGAAAGATCATGGTTTGCTTAAAGATGATGGAACTATTGATATAAATAAATACGAGGCTCAGGCGAGTATGGCCTTGAAAGAACATATGGAGAATAATACAGGGGAAAGGACTAGATAATATGGATATAGAGGCAGAGGTAGTTACACTAAATGATGGACTTGATTATGTTATTTTAGATGAGATAATGGCCCATTCTAATGTTTATGTTTATTTATCAAATACGGAAGATCCACGGAATTTTTGTGTGAGAAAGAAATTACAGAATAGTGCTGGTTCATTACTTATTGGACTTGACGATGAAAATGAATTTAACATGGCAATGAAGTTATATTTTGATAAAAATGGAAAAAAATAATTAGATAATTTATTTTTTGAAAATTAACTGGAAAGATTGATAAAATGGCGAATCTTTATTTATGGATATAAGATTAAATAATTAAAAAGCTATCTATATTTTAGATAGCTTATTTGTTTGTCAAACGGTAAATGTTATAAGATGGGGTATTAAATAATCTAAAGTCAATGGTTGAGACCCCTAGACCGTTTGAGACGTACATGTCAGTATTTCCAATTTTATAGAAAGGTCCAGGGTATTTTTGCCCGTTTTCTGGAAGGATTATTGGTGGAAGAAATGGAAGCCTGACTTGACCGTTATGGGTATGACCGGCTAAAATTAAATCAAATTTATTGTTATTCAGGTTATCGATGAGGTCTGGTTCGTGAATGAGAAGAATTTTGTAAATTGGCCCACCATTTTCAAAGGAGTTGATATAATCGATGGTACTAGTTAGTTTGTCGTTTATGTTTTGTTTATCTTCGGCTGTTGAGACGCCAGCTATTAGGATGCTTGAATATCCATTTTTGTAAATTGTGTCATATGTATTGTTGAGGTTTTCAAATCCACCGTTTTCGATAATGTTTTGCCATTCGTCGAATTTGTAATCGTGGTTACCGGTTATGGCATATTTTGCAACGTTTGCTTTTATTTTTTTGAGTCCATTTCCAAGTTCATCGGCCATGGAAGTTGTTAGGTTTGTATCTTTGTCGATAAGGTCACCGGTTAAAACGACGATGTCTGGTTCTTGTTCGTTGATGCTTTTGACTAAGCGGTCTAGTTTGCCCTTGTCAAACATTCTTCCATAATGAATGTCCGTAATATGAAGAATTTTAAAGCCATCGAAGTTTTCAGTAATATTTGGATTTGTGATTTTATATTCATGAAGGGTTATCATTTGGGTAGCTATAAAGTGACTATAGGCAATAATTAGGCCAATGATAACCATTAATAGAATAAATATCTTTAGAAAAAGATGTTTTTTCATATTGTTCACCTAGTTTCATTTTAACATAAAAAAAGAGTTTTGTCTTTAAGAGAAGAATAGTAAGAATGTCTGGAGCGACATGAGAATGCCATTGTGCATGAAGTGGAAGCCGGTAGAAACAAAGATGTTGTTACTTTTGGCAAGCATATAGGCAAAGGCAATGCCACAGCTTGAGTATGATATTAAGTAGATTGGGAATAGTTCGTTAAGTGGCATGGTTATTAAGTGCAGGGAACCAAAGACGAGTCCAGATACTAAGATAAAGACAGTATCGTTTTTAAATATGGCCCTAAAACATCCTCTAAAGGTAAATTCTTCTAAGACTGGGGCAAAGATGACTGAAGCAATGAAGACATATACTGGCGATGTTTGAAATGAGCTTCTAATTGCACTTTCATTTTCAGATATTCCACCTCCTAATACGTTAATTATGGCGTTTGATCCCATCATAACGATGATTGCTAGAAGGTAGTATTTTAAGTATTTCTTAAAGTATTTTAAATGGTTTTTCTTTAAATCTTTAAATGAATTAGTGATTTCTTTTTGAAATAAAAGAAAGATACTTAGGATTATTAGAAATTCCATAAACAGGCTATAAATGTCAGTTACGTAACCCGGTAATTTAGATGGGTCAATTCCTAGGGCATAAAGAGGAACGGCGGCATAATTGCTGACAGCAAAATAGATTAAAATGCCGGTTAGTCCTTTTAAGATGTTTTTTAAGTATGTCTTATTCAATTTATATCACCTTTAATTATTATATCAAAATTTTATGGTCTTTGAGTATTTTTATGCATAAAACTTTGGAATATACGTATAATTTTACTGAAAAGGTTTGTCAATATGGCTTTTTTATGTTATAATTTAAGTGCGAACGAAGAGTGGGGATTCCCACTCTTTAATGTAATATTGGGAGGTGCATTGTGGAAGAGAGAATTCGTAATTTGTTAGAAAGGCCAATAAATGATGCTGGATATATTTTAGATGAAGTATTTTATGGCAAGGATGGCAGTTCTAATGTATTAAGACTTGTCATCGATAAAGAGGATGGTTATATAAATATCGGTGACTGTGTAAAGATTAACGAGGTTGTTAATCCTATTTTGGATAAGGAAGATCCAATAAGTGAGAGTTATGTGCTAGATGTATGTTCAAAAGAGAAAGGAAGTGATTCAAATGAAAGCAGCAGAATTTAAGGCGGCAGTTGAAGCTTTATCTAAGGAAAAGGGAATAGATGAAGACAGAATATACGATGCGATGGAGCTTGCTTTGACTAGTGCGTATAAGAAAAATTATCATTCTTTATCCAATGTTAGAGTCGATATTAACAGAGATACAGGAGATATTAAGATTTATTCTTATAGAACGGTTGTTTTTAGTAAGGAATACGAAAAGGAAGAAGGAGTTACTGAAAAAGAGATTATTCTCGATGAGGATGGTAATGAGATAGAGGTTCCAAAGGAATTTGTCTATGATGAGAGAATTCATATCACTTTGGATGAGGCAAGGAAAATTGTTCCTGATATTACACCTGGAGAGACTATCGAAAAAGAGGTAACACCAAAAGATTTTGGAAGGGTAGCAGCAGCTACAGCTAAGCAGGTTGTTATTCAAAAGATAAGAGAAGCTGAGAGGGAACTTATCAATGAAGAGTTTGCCGATAAACAAGATGAAATGGTTACGGGTCTTGTAGCTATGGAAGATGTGAGAAATTATTATATCGATTTAGGAAGAACTCAAGGTATTTTACCAAAGTCTGATATTATTCCAGGAGAGACTATTAAGATGGGTTCAAGTATTAAGGTTTATATAACTAAGGTTGAGAACAATTCTAAGGGTCCGCTTATTTTGCTTTCAAGAAAGCATTATGGATTTGTTAAAAGGCTTTTCGAACTTGAGATTCCAGAAATTAACGAAGGAATTATTTTGGTTTACAGTGTGGCTAGAGAGGCCGGAGTTAGAACTAAAATAGCTGTTTATTCAGAGAATCCTAATGTCGATCCAGTAGGGGCATGTATTGGCCAAAATGGAAGTAGAATAAACAGAATTATAGATGAGCTTAACGGCGAGAAAATCGATGTTATTCCTTACGAAGAAGATGCGGCAAGGTTTATCGAGAATGCTTTAAGTCCAGCCAAGGATCTTCATATTTTTGTAACTGATGAGAAGAAAAAGGAAGCTTTAGCTATTGTTAATAAGGAAAATTTATCTTTAGCAATCGGTAGGAAAGGGCTTAATGTACGTTTAGCAACAAAACTTACACATTTTAATAAGATAGATGTGGAGACAATCGAACAAGCGCGTGAACGTGGCATTAGTATTGTCGAATAATGAAAGTAAGAAAGATTCCGATGCGAACTTGTGTGGTTACAAAGGAGAAGCTTCCAAAACAAGAGTTAATTAGAATTGTTAAGACAGATGCAGGAGTTATTTACGATTCGACTGGAAAAGTCAATGGACGCGGGGCTTATTTAAAGAAAGATAAGGACGTGTTTGAGAGGGCTCGTAAGAGTAAGGTTTTGGAGAAGTATTTAGAGACGACGATTTCTTCAGAGTTTTACGATGAGCTTGATAAGATATTAGATTAAAGAAAAGAGGTGCGTAAAGATGATGAGTGTAGTAGAATATGCAGAGGATACTCAAAGAACTGTAGAGGAAATTTTAGATAAATGCCAAGAACTCGAAATCGAGGTTTTGGATGAGAATGATATGCTTGATGAAGAGGCAATTATTCTTCTGGACAATGCGTTTGATGAGGCTTTAGATGAGATTGTTTTAGAGGAAGAAGCTTTGGAAAGTTCTCATGAGAGAGAAGTTAAGAAGCCAAAGAAGGTAAAGAAGTCTAAAGAAATTGACACTAGTAAGACTTTAGCACAGAAGAAAAAAGCGATGTATAAGAGTAAAGAGAAACTACAAAGTAATGCACCAATTAACAGCGATAATGTAGTTTTGTATAAGGAAGGTATGACAGTTGCCGAACTTGCGGATGCTTTGGGAGTTAAGGGAGCAGAGCTTGTTAAAAAATTGTTTAGCCTAGGTTTAATGGTTAATATTAACAGTTCAATTAGTTTTGAAAATGCCGAGGTTTTAGTTTTAGATTACGATAAGGAATTAAAACGCGAAGAGACAACTAATGTGGCTAATTTTGAAGAGTTTGAGGTTGTCGATAAAGATGAGGATTTGGTTAAGAGACCACCGGTTGTAACGATTATGGGTCATGTCGATCATGGAAAAACGACTTTACTTGATACAATCAGAAAGACATCAGTTGCGGCAGGTGAAGCCGGAGGTATTACGCAAGCTATTTCGGCTTATCAAGTGTCTTATAACGACAATTTGATTACGTTTATCGATACTCCAGGACATGCGGCTTTTACGGAGATGAGAGCTAGAGGTGCGAGTATTACAGATATTGTAATTATTATCGTAGCGGCTGATGATGGAGTTATGCCACAGACGAAAGAGGCTATCGATCATGCAAAGGCAGCTGAGGTTCCGATCATCGTAGCAATTAACAAGATGGATAAACCTAATGCTAATCCAGAGAAGGTTATGACGGATTTGGCTGAATACGGTTTGATGCCTGAAGAGTGGGGCGGTGATACTTTAGTTACGAAAATATCAGCGGTTACTGGTGAGGGCATTCCAGATTTACTTGAAAATATTTTACTTATTGCTGATCTTAAGGGTTATAAGGCTAATCCTAATCGTTATGCGATGGGAACGGTTGTTGAGTCACAGCTTAATAGTCATTTAGGTCCAATTGTTACGTTGCTTGTTCAAAATGGAACTTTAAGGCTTGGGGATCCAGTAGTTGTCGGAACGGCTTTTGGAAAGATTAGAAGAATCGTTAACGACAAAGGTGAAGAGATTACAAAGGCTTTACCTTCACAACCAGTTTCAATTACGGGTTTAAATGAGGTCCCTTCAGCTGGCGATAGATTTATGGCTTTCGAGTCTGAGAAGGAAGCTAAGAATATTGCGGCTGAGAGAAAGGATCAAGAACGAATTAGAAAAAACAAGGCTAAAGCTAGTGTGACTTTGGATGATTTATTCAATAAGATTGGTGAAGGCTTGAAAGAGATAAACGTTATTATTAAAGCGGATGTAAATGGTAGTGCGGAAGCTGTACGTAATAGTTTAGAGAAAATAAATGTCGAAGGTGTTAAGATTAATGTTATTCGTAGTAGTGTTGGAGCGATTACCGAGAGCGATATCGTTTTAGCGCAAGCATCTAATGCAATAATTATCGGTTTTAATGTAAGACCACAAAATAGGATTAAGGATAAGGCTAAGGAAGCCGGAGTTGAAATTAGACTTTACGATATTATTTACAAGGTTGTCGAAGAGATGGAAGCGGCAATGAGAGGTATGCTTGATCCAGAGTATGAAGAACATATTTTAGGAACGGCACAAATTAAACAAATATTTAAATTTTCTAAGGTTGGAAATATTGCTGGTTCAACAGTTATCGACGGTATTATAAAAAGAGATAGTAAAGCCAGAGTTATCCGCGATGGAGTGGTTATTTATGATGGTAAGATTGGATCACTTCAAAGAGAAAAGGATAGTGTAAAAGAGGTTAAAAAAGGATTTGAATGTGGTATTACTATCGAAGGATTTAACGATATTAAGGTCGGCGATGAGATCGAGTCTTATGAAATGGTCGAGGTTAAAAGATAATGTTTAAAAGTTATAAACTCAATAAATATAAGGATTCAATGATAGATATAGCTAATGACTTTGGAAAGCCTAAAGATGGAGCTGTAGTGATTAATTTCTATATTGTTATATGTGAAAAAGATAGATTTAAGTTTGTCTATTTAGATTCTGAGAAGGGCTATACTACAGATGGAATACAGATTTTTATAAAAGATTATAATGCGAGGCCAATTAAAGAATATGCAAGCTATAATATAAGTAAGAATAGAAACGATAAGGTTAAAAAGCTAGTTTAGACTAGTTTTTTTGTTTTTCTTTTAAAATGTTTTATCATGTGTTATAATGGTGGAAGATTAAGAGGTGATAAGTTTGAATCAGATAAAACTTGAGAGAATTAATAGTAGTTTAGTGGAACAGATAAGTTATATAATTGCTCATGATGTGAAGAATCCAGATATTAATTTTGTGACAATTACGGGAGCTAAGGTTACGAGTGATTTAAGTTTGGCTAAAATTTATTTTACGGTTTTAGATCAGGGTAAGATTAAAGAGACGCTTTCGGCATTAAAGGATGCGAGTGGGTATATTAGACATGAACTTAGGGAGAGAATCGAGATTAGGCAGATTCCAGAGCTTGAGTTTGTCTACGATGAGTCTATCGAGTATGGTAATAAGATAGAGAAGATAATCGATAAATTACACGAGGATGAGTAAATCATCCTTTTTTTATTTACTAGGAATTTGCTTTGTAAAAGTAAAAAAAGTTTGCAAAAAGTTATGTCAATAGTTTTTGAAAATGTCATAAAATTTTATCAAAATTAACTTATGAAAATGTCATAAGTAATCTTAAGCACAAATGTGCTTAAGCAAGCATAATTGTAATTAATTTGAGATTTAATTTTAAACG
>DVFV01000086.1 GCA_018713045.1 Candidatus Coprosoma intestinipullorum
GAAATGTCGATTTTGCGCAAATTTTGTTTACTGCGGATACGCTTGCAGATATTGAAAATTATGATGAACGTGATTGGGGTAGCGATTCTCACAGTGCTGGATTGAAGATTTGTTCACAGATTTTAAGTAGGATGTAACTATGGAAGATAAAGATTTATTAATTGAGTGGGCGAAAAGATTGCAAAGCTTGGCACAGGCTGGGCTAACTTACGGAACAGATAACTTTGATTTAGAACGCTATCAAGAAATTCGCGATATTTCTGCGGAGATAATGGCGTATAAATCTGACTTGCCAATACAGAAAGTTAAAGATCTGTTTTGTAATGAAATTGGTTATCAAACTCCCAAGCTTGGGACACGAGCCGCCATTTTTAAGGATAATAAAATTCTTCTAGTTCAAGAAAATGATGGTAGCTGGTCTCTTCCAGGTGGTTGGTGTGAAGTTAATATGTCTGTTAAAGAAAACTGTATTAAGGAAGCCAAAGAAGAGTCTGGACTCGATATTGAAGTTGAAAGAGTTATCGGAATCTATGATCAAAATAAGCATAGTGAAGCCATTTACCCATACAATGTCGTTCACGTTTTCTTTCTTTGTAAACCACTAGGTGGTGAATTCAAGAAAAATATTGAGACAACTACTCGTAAGTATTTTGCTTATGATCAATTACCAGAAAATTTGAGTACAGATAGAAATTCGTTGGATGAGATTGAGGCTTGTTTTAAGGCATATAAAGATCCTGGTTTTCAAGTTGAGTGTGATTAGTCATAAAAAACGGAGAAGAGTTATTCCGCGTAGTTAAAATGGTAGTTATAATTTGGAGGGATAGAGATGAGTGAGAAACCTTTTATTTTAGATTTTGATAATGACCAACATGCAGTGCTTGAGCCAACTTTTGAGAAATTACCTTATAAATTCCACTCGAGACTTCTATATGCTTTTGTTCCAGAGGATGAGGTTAATTCTTTTTTGGAACAACATCCTCATAAAGTTCTAGGTAAATTTAAAACTATTTCTTTTAGACCTCAAGTTTATGAGGTGGAAATTAATAATCAAAAATTCACCTTATGTCAAGCTCCATTGGGAGCACCTGCTGCTGTTAAGCTACTAGATTGGTTAATTGCCTATGGTGTTAGAAAAGTTTTGGCGTTTGGTAATGCTGGAGCATTGAAGAGGTTGCCTGAAAATGCAATGTTTATTCCTGTTAAAGCGATTCGTGATGAGGGGATGTCTTTTCATTATAAAGAACCGGGCCAGTTTGTAGATTTGCAATCAAATTTTCTATCAGAAATTGAGACTAAAATAAAAGATTTAGGATATAACTATGATGAAATAGTCACTTGGACTACAGATGGCTTTTTTAGAGAAACCTCAAAGAAAGTTACGTATTTTAAAGAATTAGGAGCAGCCACAGTCGAGATGGAATGTGCAGCATTAGCAGCATGTGCACAATTTAGAAGTATTGAATTTGCGCAGATTTTATTTACTGGGGACACTTTGGCAGATATGGATAATTATGATCGTCGCGGTTGGGGCAGAAGTTCATATGGTGCAGGTTTGAATATCGGGTCGGAGATTATAAGTAGGATTTAAGTGATAAATAATGAATGCTGAGAAGAAAAAGAGATTTTTGAAATGGTATAAGCTTTCAATATCTCTTAATTCAAACTATCATGGCAAAATTGAAGAGTGTCAAAATGGTTACACGATTTATATGTACAAATTTGAAGATTTTATAGATATTTTGAATTTACTTGGTCAAATGGCTGCACAATTTAATGTCGGTTACGGATATGAAGAAGATCCCAATAAAATTACAGATTATCAAATTACCGTGATTGATTTTGACGAGAGTTTTCAGGAAAGATCGACGCAATATATTTAATTAAAAAGATAGAAGGATAAGATGACAATTGAGAAAAAGTTGAATAACTACTTGCAAGGCGAATTAAAACCAATTTCTCATAAGTCTCTCAATAGAACATTTATTGGTTATAGTAATTTATTTCAACAGAAAGTCTTTGTAAAGCAATTTGCCAAAAAACAAGGTTGGTACACTGAGAAAAAGGTAACAGAGCAACTAAATGATCGTGTTTTAGCTGCCCTTTCATTAGATCAAAAATATATCTTGGTGCTAAAAGATACTAGCCCTAAGGACATAGATGAAAATATTACTTCAGACATAGCTTTTAAAATGGGGCAAGTTTTAGGCGATTTTCATACTAGAATAAAACCATTTTCTAAAATTAAAATTGTAAAAGATCAGTTTGATGGTTATTTAACAGAAATTAATACTTTTAATGCTTCCACTTATAAGCGACAATTATTAACAGAAGCTAAAAAATTCGAGCATCATAAAAAAGAAATACAAGATGAACTTTTAACTAAATCTAAATTTGTTTTACATGGGGATGTTGGAATCAGAAATTATAAATACGTAAATGATAAGCTGGTATTGATTGATTTTGAAAAGGCTAGACTTGGTCCTGTTTACCAAGATTTTATAAAGTTGTTTTATCAAGACTTTAAATTGAATTTGGATTTGATTGCTGCTTTTTTAAGAGGATATTCGAATAAAAATTCAGATTATGAGTTATCAGATTTAACAAAACAATATTTGATATTTACAACTGCGATCGGAATTTTTAATTATACTGAAAAAATTGAGGATCTTCCGTTTAAACAGATTGGTGAGAAAATGCTTGAGACATTGAGGGATGGGCTTTAAGATAGGTTGATAATTTCAGAAAATTGATACGTAGAAATTACAAAAAGTAGTTCTAGAAAATAAGAAAAATCAACTTTTTGCTTTACTGATGTAGCGATTTTTTTCTTAGGAATTTCTGAAATGCTGGGTAGTGACTTAGGTGAAGATGTTGTTAAGAAGATGGCAATTAATGCCAAGCGAAAATATATCAATGGTAAAAAGATAGAAGGATAATAAAATGACACAAGTCGAATTAACACGTTTTCGTATCAAAAAAGGTAAAGAAGCGGAAGCTCAAGAATGGATGGATTTTTTGAATAGCCATCATGAAGATACCGTAGCCACGATGTCCGGTGAAAAGATGTATGTCGAAACTGTTTTTAAAGATGAAAATGAAGATGGTTATACATACTTTTATTGGTATTCAGTACAGGGTGAAAATGGTAGTGCGGTCGAAGAGTCAGAGAGTTATATCGACAAAAAGCACCTTGAATATTGGGATGAATGTATTGATCCTGACTATAAGCCAGTTGATTTAGTTTTAGAACAAAGTTTA
>DVFV01000087.1 GCA_018713045.1 Candidatus Coprosoma intestinipullorum
CATTATCAGGAGACGCGGCAGATGCCGAGGTACCAAGTCATACAGAGACAACGGCAACATTTAAAACAAATTTAGTAAGTCCTGGAGATAGTATGCAATATACTGTAACTGTTGAAAACAGAGGAAATATTGATGCAGTACTTAAAACATTAAGTAAAACAGATAGCAGTAATGATGCGATAATATTTGAAATAACTGGAATTGAACAAGGAGATACTTTAAAATCACATAATTCAACAACATTCAATGTAACTGTAACATATAATCCAGAAATAACAAATCAGCCTGATAATATAACAAGTGATTTAACTATAACTTTAGATTATGTTCAAGCTGGAACAACAGATACAGGAGAAGTATTACCAATTAAAAATAATGTAATGAGGAGTTATCATTGGAATACTACTAACGATTATCATAGTGATGAATATCGCGAAAAAATAACATCAATAGAATTTTCAAATAATAAAAATATCCCATCAGAAGCTGTTCAAAGCTGGGATGTCTCAGAAAGACAAGACGGAAGTGTCATGGCTTGGATAGTAAACGATACAGAAAATGCAGGCTATTATAAACTATATATTGGTGGCGATGGTGGCGTAGTTGCTAATCCAAACTCAAGTACTTTATTTGCCAATTTTAAACAGACAAAAACAATTGACTTAAGTAATTTAGACACAAGCTACGTTACAGATATGAACTATATGTTTGATGGAATGAGTCACTTAGAAAATATTACTTTTGGAGAAAAATTTGATGCCTCAAATGTAACCGATATGCATGGAATGTTTAATTGGTGTGTGAGTCTAAAATCATTGGATTTAAGTAACTTTAATACAAGTAGAGTCACTAATATGATGGGAATGTTCCCTTATTGTAGAAGTCTCACCGAATTAGATTTAAGTAATTTCGATACATCAAATGTAACCAATATGAATCAGATGTTTGCAACTTGGGATGGTGTTTCTCAATTAAAAACAATAAATTTATCTAGCTTTAAAACCTCAAAAGTAACAAATATGTCGGGCATGTTTGCCGGACTTACTGAATTAACAGAACTCGACTTAAGTAATTTTGATACAAGTAGTGTAACCAATATGGGACAAATGTTTGAAGGATTATCTAAAATAACAGAACTTGATTTAAGCAGTTTTGATACAAGTAATGTAACTAATATGGGTGGAATGTTTAATAAGTGTAGTAGCCTCAAAGCCCTAGATTTAAGCAATTTTAATACAAAAAAAGTAACAACTATGTTAAATATGTTTTTAAACACAACTAACTTACAAACAATCTATGTTGGTCCAAATTGGTCGACAGATGGTACTGATATATATGGTATGTTTAGTAACTGTGGGACAGATCATGTTACCTTAAAACAATCTTAAAAGCAATATAAAGAGACTAAAATTTAGTTTCTTTTTTCATATTCAGTAAAATTCATCATATATTTGTAATGAGTAAAAGAAAGTAGGGAGAAAATGGAAAAAATAGACATTATTAGAAACATCACCGAAAGAACCGGCGGTGATATCTACTTAGGTGTTGTTGGTGCCGTCAGAACCGGTAAATCAACCTTCATCAAACGGTTCATCGAAAATTTAGTTGTTCCAAACATTGAAGACGAATACGAAAGGAAAAGAACCCTAGACGAAATTCCACAATCAGCTCAAGGAAAAACTATCATGACCACTGAACCAAAATTTGTTCCAAGCAATGCTACAAAAATTAAAATAGACGACTTTTCAGCTAATGTTAGATTAGTTGATTGTGTCGGTTATGTAATCGAAGGCGCCAAAGGATATGAAGATGAAAATGGTCCCAGGATGGTGCACACGCCATGGTATGATGAGTCAATTCCTTTTGTCGAAGCTGCCGAAATTGGAACGGAAAAAGTTATCAAAGATCACTCATCTATTGGAATATTAGTTACAACCGATGGATCAATAGGTGAATTTTCTCGAAATGATTATGTCGAGGCTGAAGAGAGAATTGTGGGAGAACTAACTGATATTGGAAAACCATATATCGTTATCCTAAACAGTACTCATCCGATGCTTCCAGAAACCGAAGATTTAGCGGAACAATTAAAAGAACAATATAATGCTCCTGTAATCCCACTCAATGTCGACAATATGAGTGAAAGAGATGCTTATAACATCTTAAGAGAAGCCTTATATGAATTCCCAGTAGTCTGCATCAATGTTGAAATGGCTGATTGGGTTGCCACTCTTGAACCCAATAACTGGCTTAAAAAAGCCTATATTGAAACGATTAGAGAAAGTATAACTGAAATCGATAAACTTAGGGATATTGACCAAATAACCGGCAAATTAGAAACCTGTGAATATATCGAAAAAGCCTATCTGTCAGAAGTAAACACCTCTAATGGTGAAGTAACAGTTACTCTAAAAACGCCGAGTAACCTGTACAATGAAGTTCTAAAAGAAATAATTGGTGTTGACATAACTAGTAGATCACAACTCTTAAACCTGTTCCAAACATATGATGAAGCCAAAAGAGAATACGACCAAGTCAAAGATGCTTTGAAAATGGTTAAGAAAACCGGTTATGGTGTTGCCTCACCAAGCCTTCAAGATATGACCTTAGATACCCCAGAAATAATTAAACAAGGTAGTCGTTATGGAATCAAACTAAAAGCTGTTGCTCCATCAATTCATATGATTAGAGTTGACGTTGAAAGTACATTTGAACCGATAATTGGTTCAGAAATCCAAAGTAAAGAATTAATAAGTCACCTTATGAAAGATCAAGATAGTCGAAGTAACAATATTTGGAAAAGTGAAATATTTGGAAGAAGTCTAGATGTAATCGTTCAAGAAGGTATCCAAGCCAAACTCTCTTTAATGCCAGATTCAGTTAGATTTAAATTAAAACAAACCCTGACAAAGCTTGTAAATAAAGGCTCAGGCAACCTCTTCGCAATAGTAATTTAATAAAAAGGTAATTTATTTCCGAAATACTTGTAAAAATCCTTATTAAAGCGTTAAAAAATAACAAAATATATTGAATTTTAAAATCAAACATGGTAACATGTAAATGTAAGCAAGATAGCTTAACACAGAAGGAGGATTTATTACAAAATGACTAAACAAAATTTAGTAAATTATATTGCTGAAGAAACAGGAATGACTAAAGCAGATGCAACTCGTGCTTTAGATGCAGTTTTAAACGGAATCGTTAAAGGATTACAAGAAGAAGGTAAAGTTACATTAACTGGTTTCTGTACTTTTGCTACTCAACACAAAGATGCTAGACAAGGACGTAATCCAAGAACTGGTGAAGCTGTAACCATTCCTGCAAGAACAGCTGTTTCAATCAAAGCTGGTGCTAAATTAAAAGACGCTTTAAACTAAGCCGTCTTTTTATTTTGAAATAACCCCTTAAAATGGTATAATATTTATAAAGGAAGTGAAATATCTATGTATGATACTGCCCTTAGATTACTAAATAAAATAAATGAATATGGATACGTCGCTTATATGGTAGGTGGGTACCCAAGAGATTTATATTTAAAAAGAAGCTTTACTGATATCGATATCTGTACCGATGCCACACCTATGGAACTAATGAAAATATTTCCCGAAGTAATAACCAGTAATTCAGAATATGGATCAGTAACTATAATCTTTGAACAAATAAAATTTGAAATAACAACATTCCGTAAAGAATTTGGCTATAAAAATAACCGCCATCCATTAAAAGTTGAATATGTAGACACCTTAGAAGAAGATCTTCAAAGAAGAGACTTTACAATCAATACTCTATGCATTGATAAAGATGGAAACCAAATTGACCTTCTAAACGCTAAAGAAGATTTAGATAATAAAATAATAAAATGCGTTGGAAACCCTAAAATAAGATTAAAAGAAGATGCATTAAGAATCTTAAGAGCTATTAGATTTGCCACAACCTTAAACTTTAAAATTGATAAAACCTTAAAATATTATATAAAAAGATATGGTCATTTATTGAAAAAATTATCCAAAGATCGTTGTAAAGATGAACTGGATATAATATTTTCAAGCCCAAATAAAGAATATGGAATCAATCTCTTAATCGAACTAAAACTTGCTGAAAACCTTGGCTTAAACAACCTAAAAAACATCAAAATAACTCCGTCTATGATTGTAACCTGGGCCCAGCTCGACGTCCTAGACAAATATAACTTTAATTCAATTGAAAAAGAAACAATTCAAAAAATAAACAAGGTTAAAGATTTAAACATATATGATAAACATGTTTTGTACGATTATGGTTTATACATCTGTTCAATGGTCTGCGAATTAAAAGGTGAAGATAAAAAGAAATTAAACGAAATATACATTTCAATTCCGATAAAAAGTAAATTAGATATTGCCCTAAAACCGATGGAAATATGTGAAATATTAAATAAAAAAGCCGGAAATTTCTTAAAAGATTTAATTAAAGATTTAGAAAATCAAATAATCGATGGAAAACTAGAAAACACTAAAGAAGCTATTACCGAATACTTAAAAAGCGTGTCTTAAAACACGTTCTTTTTTTATACAATCATTAATGTAATAAACACACAATTTTAAAATTATAAAAATCACATACCCCCTAAAAATTGATTTTTCCGGGGG
>DVFV01000088.1 GCA_018713045.1 Candidatus Coprosoma intestinipullorum
ATTATCTATGAAGGAGGCTAACTATAAAAAGTCAAGTACTTTTAATAGTTTTGTCATAAATGGAAAGAGTCCCACGCCAAAAGACTCCAAAAATGGTATTTTTTAAATTTTTTGGAGTTAGAATGTAAATAAATTTTTATATAAAAATTTATTTAAGTAAAGACGGATCAAATTGGATATTTTGAGTTTCTAATTTGTAAATAACTCTAAGAAGTTTTTTACAAACATGAGATAAAGCTACTCTATGGCATTTACCTTCGGAACGTTTCTTAAGATAATAATCATAAAATGTAGGATTATATTTAATAACAACATTAGCAATGTTCATTAAAGCTCCTCTCAAATATCCAGAACCACGTTTAACCATTTTGCCTTTGGTAAGCATTGTTCCTGATTGATAAATACCAGGTTCTAAGCCGGCAAAAGATAGTAATTGAGCTGAATTTGAAAATTTAGAGAAGTCTCCAAATTCAGAAATAATTACAGCCGTGGTAAGTTCACCAATTCCAGGAATAGAAAGAGTTGGTGGGTTAAGTTCTTTGACAATTGTAGAAATTTGTTTATCTAATGAATTTATTTTGGAATCAATTTCATTATAAAGATTAAGAATAGTATCAAATTCAATTTCAAACGTTTCATCTGATTCACCAATTGAATTTTTAGCAAGTTCTTTTAGCTTAGCAAATTTAGCATAAGTAAAAGAGCCTCTAGATATTTTATTTGGAGTTTCAAAGTCACGCATTTTAGCCATTTTTTCAGAAGATTTATATTTGCCTAAAAGATATAATGAAGTAGCTGAGAACTTATTGTTAAAAAACGGCTTGAATTCAGGAAAAATAATATCTAGTACATTAGTTAATTGGACCATATACTTGCTTCTTTGTTTAACCAAAGTTTCTCTTAATCTAGAAAGTGACTTAAGACCATATTTGTGGTAAAATAGTTTTGAATTTGGTTTATATGGAACCGACATAAGTTTTTGACAAATAGCCTTAGTGTCAATCTTATCTGTTTTAGTTTTTCGTAAACTCAAAGATTTTTTAAATTCTTTGATTAGCAGAGGATTAAATTCCATAAAAGTATAATTGTTCTTTTCTAAGAATAATTTCAAATTCAAACCATAATGTCCAGTAGCTTCTAAACCGATACGGACATTAGAATTATCATAGGGTTTCAATAAGTCTAGAAATTGTTGAAATCCTTTTTTGTTGTTTTCAAAAGATAAATCATCTACAATGACTTCACCTGCACTATTACAGATGAAACAATCGTGTTTGTATTTTGATATATCTATTCCAACATATATCATATACATGCACCTCCTTAGGTTAGATTTTTAGCACTGTATGTTTGACCACATAATTTTCTATCATGTATCCTCGCTGATAATATAAAACATCAAAGTGTTAACTAACTAATCAACAATTAAATAAAAAACTGTGGTAAGAGCCTCCAAGAACAGTCAAAGCTGTAGGTAAAAAATAACAAATCCACAGTGCGGGATTTATTATACATCTAGATGTATAATAAATCAAAAATATAAATAGAAAGGGATTAATCAATATAGAATTTAATTAATATTTCTATAAGATTAATTATACGAGGTAAAAATATTAAAACAAAAACATATTATAAACTTATTAATGACAAAATGTTTAAAGCAGTCTTCTGCACGCCAGGTAATGAAAAAATATTAAAAGAATTCGTAGAAAGAATTCTTAAAAGAAAATTTAAAACCTTTAAAATTATATCCCCAGAACTTACTAAAAATAACATTTATGAAAAAGGAAAGTATTTAGATGTTTTAATAAAAACAGATAATCTTTTTGTTAACATTGAAATAAATAGTCATAATTATAATGGCCTTAGTGAACGTAACTTTAGTTATATCGCTTTAGTTTATGCAAGTCACATAAAAGTAGGAGAGGAATATAATAATGATTTAGATTTTGTTCAAATAAATCTAACGGTTGGTTTGGGTACAAATCAGCCAGAGATAAGTGTCAGTAGTATTATTAATAAGGATACATTAAAACTGAAAGTTAGAAATTTAGATATTTATGATGTAAACCTAGATAAAATAAACAGTCGGTGTTATAATGAAGATGATGAATATAACTTTCTGAAAATGATAACGGCACCTAAAGAAGAATTAGAATTTTTGGCAGAGAAAGGAGACACTCTTATGAAAAAAATTAAAGATGAAGTAAATAGAGTAAATGATGAAAATTATTTTGCCAATTTTATTTCAGTAGAAGAAGACGAAAGAAAAATCCGTAATACATATTATGCAAATGGTGTTGAAGAAGGCGAGGCACGTGGTGAAATACGCGGTGAAAAACGTGGCAAAGAAAATGCTCTAATCGAAACAGCTAAGAATTTACTTAAATACGGTATGCCAATAAATGATATTGTAAAAAATACTGGTCTTTCTAAGAAAAAGATTAAGTCTCTTCAGCAAATGTAATAATTATATAAAAACTATGAAATTCACATTTTTCATGGTTTTTTCATATTCGAAAATATGTTTGTGTTATAATAAATACAGGTGGTATTTATGGATAAAATTATCATGCACATCGATGTTAATAATGCCTTTCTTTCCTGGACTGCTACCAAAATGGTCAAAGAGGGGAAAAAAGATTTAAGAAAAACATACGCCATTATTGGTGGTGACGAAAAACAGAGAAGTGGAATTGTTTTAGCTAAATCACCACTAGCTAAAAAGAAAGGTGTCGTCACCGGTGAAACAATCTATAATGCCAAAAAAAAGTGTCCGTATTTGGAAGTCTATCCCCCAGAATTTTCATATTATAAAAAGATGTCAAACGCTCTGTTTAATTTGATAAGTAAATATACACCGGATTTAGAAAAGATGAGTATCGATGAATGTTTCATCGATTATACTCCGATTATGCACATTTATGGTGATCCTTTAAAATTTGCTTATAACTTAAAAAATGAAGTAAAAAAGACCTTAGGCTTTACGGTTAACGTTGGAATTGCAAATAATAAATTATGTGCTAAAATGGCCTCTGACTTTAGTAAACCCGATAAAGTTCACACATTATTTAAAACTGAAATAAAAACCAAAATGTGGCCCTTACCAATCGATGAATTATTTGGAGTTGGCAAAAAAACTGCCATCAAACTAAAAAACTTAAATATAAATACAGTTGAAGATTTGGCTCTAACCGATAAAGACAAACTAAAACCAATCTTTAAAAACATGACCGATGATTTAATAGACTCAGCTTGGGGCAGAGGAAGTGACATCGTCGAAAGCAGTATTGACCCGCCTAAAGGAATAGGTAATGAAACAACCTTAAATCACAATATCTTTAGTAAAGAAGAACTTCATCAGTATCTCCTTGCTTTATCGGAAAACGTGACTATTAGACTTCGAAAACAAAATAAGTATGCTTCTGTTGTCGTTGTCACTCTCAAAGATAAATACTTTAAACGTTTCTCTCATCAAAAAAAACTTGTCAATGCCACAAACATCACAGAAGAAGTATATGAAACCGCTAAAGAAGTTTTAGATGAGATGAAAGTTGACGACGGCATCAGATTAATTGGAGTTAGACTAGATGGACTAAAGGACGAAGTAAATCACCAAGTATCTTTGTTTGAAAATCTAGAAGAGCGTGAAGAAACCAAAAAACTCGATAAAACTATTGACAATCTAAAAGAAAAATACGGCTTTAAAATAATCAAAAAAGCATCCTTAATAAACGATAATACTAGAAGTAAATATTAATATATGATAAGATTAATGAAGAAAGTAGGACGAATTATGGATAAAGAAATAAACAAAAAAATAATGATTAAAATAATCGAAATAACTATAAATATCCTGTTTTGGCTATTTATAATATACACGCTAATAACTAATTTTGATACAAATTATTTAGTTGACACTTTTGATTTTATCTCTAGTTATGACCCAAACATTCTCCTGTTCATTATAACTATGCTAGCTAAAATCATCCTAGACCTTATCTTAAAAATACCTCTAACTTTTATTCTTCTTATAATGTATATTTTCTATATCGTATACAGAAAAAAATATAAAAAGAAGGAAACATATATAATCAATGAATTTAATATGCAAGAAAGAAAAAAAGAACTATCAGAAATAATAAAGGATTGTTCACCATTAGTTTTAAGTTATATTAAAAACTATAAACTAACTGATAAAGCTTTAACATCAGCCCGCATAATAATTAATCAAAAACAAGAAAGAAACGAAAAACTAACTTTAAACGAAAAATATATCGTTAATTGTGATACTCACAAAACTAAAATTGATCAAGATAGACTAGAAAGAGAAGTAGTAAAAGATTGTAAAAATAAAAAACTAATCTCTAAAAGAAAATTCTTCACTAAAAAAGGAATCATCTTTCTAACCTTTTGGATAATATTGATGATAATATCATTTGTATCAAATCTAACTTGGGAAAAAATGAATGTAGAAGGTGCGATATTTGAAATATACCTTCAATTACTCGCTGCCCTCTTAAATATTATTCCATTTGGTGTTATTCCTCTAATTGGTCTAGTTTATTTTATTCCATATATTTTAGAAAACTCTAAAAACTATTTATACAAAACACCTAAAGCTAAAACTATTAATACCAAATTATCATCACTTAAATACTTTATCATCTGTCTTCCGTATATGGACCGCAAATACGAAAAAGAAATCAAAGACTGGCCTGAGTTTGAAGCATATGAAACATTATTTAAAAATTAATCATTAATTTACTTTAAGTCAATCAATGTGTATAATTATCTATAGAAAGTAGGAATCAAGATGAATGAACAAATCATAAAAGAGATTGCGCAAAACCTAAATATCAAAGAACCTCAAGTAAGCAAAACTTTAAAATTATTAGAAGAAGGAAACACTATTCCATTTATTGCTAGATACCGTAAAGAAGTAACTGGTAATTTAGATGAAGAACAGATTAGAAAAATATCCGAAGTTTATGAGTATGGTCAAAACCTTTTAAAAAGAAAAGAAGACGTAATTAGATTAATCGATGAAAAAGGTTTGTTAACTGACGAATTAAAAGTCAAAATAATGCAGGCCACCAAACTAGTTGAAGTCGAAGACCTATACCGCCCGTACAAAGAAAAGAAAAAAACTAAAGCTACAGAAGCTATTAAAAACGGACTAGAACCACTAGCTAAATTAATAATGTCATATCCTAAAGAAATAAACTTCGATAAATTTTTAAACGAAAACGTTAAAACCAAGGAAGACGCTATTGAAGGAGCCTCTTATATTATCGCCGAATGGACCAGTGATAATGCTTCTTACCGCAAATATATAAGAAGGTACATGTATAATAATGGTAAATTAGTTACCAAGTTAAAGAAAAATGCCGAAGACGAAAACAAAACATATGAAATGTACTATGACTTTACTGAACCCCTAAAATATGCCAAAGCTTACCGTATAATGGCAATTAACCGCGCGGAAAAAGAAAAAGTCATAACTGTAAACCTAGACGTGGATGATGAACATATAATAAATTATCTCAAAGAAAAAATAATAAAAAAAGAATCACCTTATAACTACATTATCGAAAATGCAATAAAAGATAGCTATAAAAGATTGATAAAACCTTCAGTCGAAAGAGAAATCAGAAGTGAAATAACCGAAAAAGCTGAAGACGAGGCCACCAAAAACTTTAGTCTAAACTTAGAAAACTTACTTATGCAGCCTCCAATGAAAGGCAAAATGGTATTAGGCTTTGACCCTGCCTATAGAACCGGATGTAAACTTGCCGTTGTCGATGAAACTGGAAAAATGTTAGATATCTCTGTTATCTATCCCCATGAACCTAAATGCGAAAAAGAAAAAAGTAAAAAAATTCTCCTCGATTTAATCAAAAAATATAAAATTGATATAATCGCTATCGGTAATGGAACAGCATCTCGTGAAAGTGAAGCCTTTGTCGCAGATACAATCAAAGAAGCAGACCATAAAGTTGAATATATTCTAGTTAGCGAAGCCGGAGCCTCAGTTTACTCAGCCAGTAAACTTGCTATCGAAGAATATCCGGACCTCCATGTCGAGCAAAGAAGTGCGATAAGCATTGCTAGACGTCTTCAAGACCCACTATCCGAGCTCGTTAAGATTGACCCAGAAAGCATAGGTGTCGGCATGTACCAGCACGATGTCGCTCCTAAAAAACTTTCAGACTCTTTAGGCTTTGTTGTAACTAAATCTGTAAATAACGTCGGTGTCAATGTCAATACAGCTAGTAGTTCACTTCTAAAATATGTCTCAGGTTTAACAAAAACCAATATAAATAAAATATTAAAATATCGTAGTGATCATGGAAAATTTCAAAATAGGGATGAATTAAAAAAACTTTTAACCCCTAAAACCTATACTCAATCTATTGGATTCTTAAGAATACCAGAAGGTACTAATATCCTAGATGCAACTAGTATTCATCCTGAAAGTTACGATATCACTTTAAATCTATTAAAATTGTTAAATCTTGACATAAAAAATATTGGAACCGAAGAATTCAATAAAAAATTAGACATCGATATAGCAGAATATGCCAAAAAACTAAACACCGATGTCTACACCTTAGAAGATATCGTCAAATCACTTCAAAAACCAAACCGTGATCCCCGTGATGACATGCCAAAACCGTTGTTAAAAAGTGATGTCCTTCACTTAGAAGACTTAAAACCAGGCATGAAACTTCAAGGAACAGTTAGAAACGTTACTCCATTTGGTGCCTTCATCGACATTGGAATCAAAAACGATGGCCTTGCTCATATCTCTAAACTTACTAATAAATACATCAAACACCCATCAGAAGTAGTTAGTGTTGGTGATATAGTAGATTGTTACGTTGACGAAATATACCCTGAAAAACATAAAGTGTCTCTTTCTTTAATCAAACCTGAGGATTGCCAATGAAAAAAATAATAATTTTAATCATCCTAACCATTACCTTAACCGGGTGTATTAAAAATGAAAACTTTTCTGAAACTTGTAAAGTGGAAAAATTTAGTGAAAACATAACTGACAAAACAAGTACTAAAGTCACCTATAACAATAAAGACGAAATTTTAAATGCCACTGTAACCAAAACATATAAAAGTAAAAATGACAAAGGAAAAGAAACAATTAAATCGATAAAAGAAAGTTCGGATACTTATAATCAAAAATATGCGGATAATCCAAACATCAAAATAGAAATATCTGCAGACACCGAAGATGAATATCAAATTAAATATCACCTTAAAGTTCAAAAATTAGATGACAATATATTAAGAGAATTTGAGCTTAGAAAAAATTCTATCCGCTACTTTAACCTTATGAAAAATGAGAAAATAGAATGTAAATAAAATTTTCATAGTTCCATAATTTTTATACATGAATTTTAATATTTACTAATGTTTTCAGTTTTGGTATACTGTAAAAGTAATTAAAATAAAAATTAATGGAGGTATATTTATGTTTGAAATAATTAAATCAATTATTTTTGGAATTGTAGAAGGAATCACTGAATGGCTTCCTATTAGTAGTACAGGACACATGATTCTCCTAGACGAATTTATTAAATTAGATGTATCTGATGAATTTTACGAAATGTTTCAAGTTGTCATACAGTTAGGAGCTATATTAGCTGTTGTTATAATCTTTTGGAATAATATTTGGCCACTAAAAAAAGAGAAAGAAAAAATAAAAATCGATAAAAACATTATCGACCTATGGTTAAAAATAATCATTGCCTGCGTTCCTGCCGCTATAGTGGGTCTTTTATTTGACGATATATTTACTAAACTATTCTATAATCCAGTATGCGTTGCCATTGCTCTAATCGTCTTTGGTATCGCCTTCATAATTATCGAAAATAAAAACAAAGGAAAAAAATCAAAAATCAATTCCTTAGCTGAAATAACTTACAATACGGCAATTTTAATCGGTATATTCCAGTTGATTGCCGCCATATTCCCAGGAACATCAAGATCAGGTGCGACTATCGTTGGAGCTCTGCTTTTAGGAGTATCCAGAACAGTTGCTGCTGAATTTACATTCTTCTTAGCTATTCCTGTTATGTTTGGCGCAAGCTTACTTAAAATCGTTAAATTCGGCTTTGATTTTACTTCATCAGAAATAACAATTCTTTTAGTTGGTATGATAACCGCCTTTATAACTTCGATGTTTATCATTAAATTCTTGATGAATTTCGTTAAAAAACATGACTTTAAAGTCTTTGGTTACTACCGCATTATTCTCGGCTTATTAGTATTAATTATCTTACTATAAGCCTTTTTATATGAAAAAATAGCTAATTAGCTATTTGTGTAAACGTTAAATGAACTCTTAATTTTGTACTCTCGCTACTTAGTGAAGTCGAAGCATCCGTTGCATTATCCATCGTCTCTCTCGCACCTTCATTCCACTTAAAATAAATCCTTAAACTGACATTTTTATCGGGATTATTATAATATAAGTTATTAGAAATTTACCGCACCGCCATTCGCATCGATAATATCACTGCCGTTCAGTTGATAACCTGTAATAACTAAACGAAGCCTCAGTCTGTGAAGCATCGATATCCAAATCGAAATATCCCGCACTTCCCGGTGCGATAACTCCACCAGCCACATTCTCGTTATCCAAATAAACCTGATTCATCAAAGATGACATCGTTGTCGCCTCACTTATATCTTGATTGTTGACTATAATCTTCCAGCTTGCAATATCAAAATCTGTATCGCCATCACTTTCTTCTAAATACTTTGCGTAAGGCTTAAATGAAAAATCAAATGTAACAATGTTTGTTTTTAGTATATTGCTTTTTAATTGATGTCTCCTAAACAAGGTTCACATCATATTTTTTGAGTTTTTTTATTGACAAAAATGTTATATTGTGTATAATAAACACTGTTCAAAAAAGGGGAGATTATTATGATCGAAATAAAATATATGCGCCGAGTAAATGAAATATATTCATATTTAAATAAATATGGGGAACTACCAAAACCTAACGGAAAAAGAGTTAATTTTTCCGACAAAAAATCTATGAACGATTGGCTTAGAACAGAGAAGGCTAAATATATACTTACTGAACTTGCAAGTATTGATAATCGTAAAGCCGCAGCTATTTTAGATTATCTAACCCTTCCTCTTATCTCTAAAGAAGAAGAACCAAAAATAAATTTCGAAGACAAACTAAGAGAAGCAGCATCATATAATCAGTCAAAAATTCAAGGAAGAAAAAGTGAATATCACATATTTGAAGATGGTACGATTATCGAAAAGTGGGTTTCTGAACATTATGATGAAATTGCCAAACTAGCAAAAGAAGGAAACTTAGATGCCATTAAAATAATTAAAGAACGTGGTAAAAATGGATTCATTCGCCGTGAAATAATTTACATTCCAGCAAAATTAAAAGAAGACTATAAAACATTTTCTAAGGCTGACCTTCCAAATCTATTTCAAGTATATAAATCTATCTTAACCGATGGTTATCTAAGTGATAATTCATTTCCTTATCAAACATTTAGAAATAAGTTCTTAAACGTCAATTATAACGATTACTCTATAAGAGAATCATCTGATATTATCAAAAATCTCTTAGAATGTGGAATTGATAACTACATCGAAGAATACAAAGATTTCGATGAAATGATGAATTTAATTTATAGTAATCTAAAACGTTCAACAAAAATGATTACAGGGCGGAAATTTTATGACCAAAAAAAAGTTAAATCCGATATTAAAAAGGATTTAAACTGGCTTCTTCAAAACAGAGAAAGAATTCTAAAAAACACTAAATATTCTGTTAACGCTAATAAATTGATAACCCTTTACATTATAAATAGTGAAATTTATGAAACCAATTTTATAAGTGAAAAAATATTCGTTCCTCAAGAAGAAGAAAAACAAGATAAAAATAGAGATTTCGAAGAAGCTTTAATCCGAAGATACTTAAATAGTATTGAAAATCCATCATTAGTTAAAGAACCTAAAACTTCAGTAGTTATTATTCCAGTCGTACCTGACGAAAAACATTTGACAAAACAAATATAATTATTTATAATTAACTCAAGGCAAAGAAGAGAAAAAGTAATAAGTAAAAATATTTAAAGTGAGCTATGGATAGTGCAAACATAGTAATATTTCCTTATGAAGCGCGTCTCTTATGTTAAGCTGTTTGTATATCTGCATTAAAGATAAAGTTGCATAGAAAAGTCTCTATGAATTAAGGTGGTACCGCGGGGAAACTCGTCCTTAGTTTATAAGACTTTTTTTATTTAAAAAGGAGGAAAAACACATGATACAAGAAATAACCGAAATCTTAAATCAAATATTTATTAAAGAAGGCTATCCAATAACCCCTAAAATAACTAAATCAGAAATAGAAGGCGTTGATTTTCAGTGTAATGACTTATTTAAACTAGCCGCTATTAATCACACATCACCCGTAGAGATTGGTGAAAAACTCGAAAAAGAAATAAATTCACTAGATGATTTTTCTAAGTATTTTAAAAAAGTTTCATTCTCACGCCCTGGTTTTCTAAACTTAACCCTAAGTGATGAAATCATCTGTAAATATATAAAACGGTTAAACGACGATGAAAAACTTGGTTTAAAAGAAAGCAATCAAACTATCGTCTTAGACTATGGCGGACCCAATATTGCCAAACCCCTGCACGTTGGTCACTTAAGAACAGCTATTATAGGTCAGGCTATAAACAACCTTTTAAAGTTCCAGGGAAATAAAACCATAAGTGATGTTCACTTAGGTGATATTGGCCTTCAGATGGGACAAGTAATTTATGGAATCTTAAATGACTTTCAAAATCAAAAACCAGAAGAAATAGAATTTGATTTAAATTACTTAAACGTCACATATCCTAAAATAAGTGGCTTATGTAAAGAAAATGAAGAAGTCAAAGAAAAATGTGAACAAATAACCAAAGAACTTCAAGAAGGAAATAAAGACTATCAAATTCTTTGGAAAAAAATCTGTGACGTTTCAATTAAAGATATCAAAAGAATCTATAAATACCTATCTGTTGACTTTGACCTTTGGTATGGAGAAAGTGATGCCTATAAATACTTTGATGAATTAACAGATTATCTAAATAAACAAAATATTCTGAAAAAAGACGAAGGCGCATTAGTTATAGACGTAAAAGAAGACACTGACAAAAATGAAATGCCACCGTTTATCTATAAAAAAAGTAATGGAGCCTACCTATATTCATCATCAGATTTAGCCACGATTTATCAAAGACAAAAAGATTATAACCCAGATGAAATAATCTATGTTGCTGACTCTCGTCAAGCCATGCACTTTACCCAGGTTTTCAGAGCCGCTAAAAAATCTCATATTTTTGAAAAAGAATTAAAACATGTCGGTTATGGAACTGTAAATGGTAAAGATAATAAACCATTTAAAACCAGAAGTGGGGGAGCCTTTAAATTAGATGATTTAATAAATGAAGTCAAAGAAACATTTATCTCTCTAAGAGAAGAAAATAAAAATATGGATAATGAAGACTTAGATAAAATAGTTAATTCTATTATAAAATTTGCCGATCTTCAAAACGACCTTGAAAGAAATTATATCTTTGACATTCAAAAATTCAGTGAAGTAAACGGTAAAACTGGACCATATATTTTATATACCTACCTTAGAATAAATAAATTATTAACTTCTAAAGGAAAACTTTCAAATAAAATCTATAATGAAAAAGATAAAAACTTAAGAATGAAAATCTTAGAAGTAACTAACGCCTTAAACACATCAATTAAAGAATTAAAACCTCATTATATTGCCAATTATTTATATGAATTATCAGTAGCTGCCAATGACTTCTATGAAACAAATCATTTAAATAAATTAACCGGAGAAGAAAAAGAAGATTACTTATATATTTTAAATTTAAATAATCGTATTATCAAAATCTTACTAAATATCTTAGGTATTTATATACCTACCAAAATGTAACTAGGGACTGTAATGAAATCATTACAGTTTTTTTAATTATTAGTATAAAAATCTTACAAAATTAAATTTAAAAGAAGCAAAATTATTTAATTAATTCATCTTTTTTGATACAATTGATTTAGGTGAAAAATATGTATACATCAGTTAATAATGAAAAAATAAAATATTTAAAAAAACTTCAGAACAAAAAATATCGCCGGCAAACAGGAGAGTTTTTAGTTGAAGGAGATCACTTAGTAAAAGAAGCTTATAATGCTGGACTTTTAAAAGAATTATACGTCGAACAAGATAACTTAAATTTAGATGTTAAAACATATCTTATCGACAATAAAATAACCAAATATCTAAGTGAAGTCGAAACTCCTACTGGTATTTTTGGACTATGCCAAATAAAAGAAAATAAATTAAAAGGAAATAGATTACTAATCCTCGATAACATAAGTGACCCTGGTAATTTAGGCACAATTATCAGAAGTAGTGTTGCCTTTAATATAGATACTATTGTTTTAAGTAAAGACACAGTCGACCCTTATAATTCCAAAGTTATAAGAGCTAGTGAAGGAATGATTTTTCATATCAATATTATAACTGAAGATCTATTTGAATTTATTCCCAAAATAAAAGGAAAATATCCACTATATGGAACCAAAGTCGATGGCGGTAAACCATTAGATGAATTTAAAAATAGAGAAAAATTTGCCATCATTATGGGAAATGAAGGAAATGGTGTAAAAGAAGAAATATTAAATATGTGTGATGAATACATGTATATTCCCATGAACCAAAATTGTGAAAGCCTAAACGTTGCTGTTGCCACAAGTATTATCCTTTACAAACTAAGATAAAAAAATAATTTACTTAATTAATGCTACGTGGTATTATCAAAATAGAAGGTGAGAAAAATGTTAATCTATATTATAATTGGCCTAATCGTCTTATTAATCATTTATATCTTTATCTTATATAATAGCTTTGTAAACTCAAACAATATGGTAAACGAAGCCTTTTCAACCATGGACGTTTATCTCAAAAAAAGATGGAATTTAATTCCAAACTTAGTTGAAATTGTCAAAGGATATGCCTCACATGAAAAACAAACTTTAGAAGAAATAGTCAAACTGAGAGAAAATGACTATGAAAATATGTCGAATAACGACAAAATAAATTCTTATACTGAAACATATCCTAGGGTAGAAAAGTTAATGGCCTTAGCTGAAAATTATCCTGAATTAAAAGCTAGTACGCAGTTTCAAAATTTAAGTGAAAATCTAACTAAAGCCGAAGATGAAATAGCTAATTCTAGAAAGTATTATAATGCCGTTGTTCGAATGTTTAATAACAAAGTAGAAATGTTTCCGAATAATATTTTTGCCCATATATTTGGCTTTAAATCTAAAAAAATGTTCGAAGCCAAAGCTGAAGAAAGAGAAAACGTAAGTGTTAAACTATAGAAGCTGAAAATAATGAAAAAAATATCTTTCTTTATTGTTATATTTTTAAGTCTATTTATATCATGCCCTAAAGCCTTAGAAGCACCCATTCAAAATACACCGAGTCAAAACGATAAATATAAAGACTATAGCTATGTCATCGATAAATACGATATAAATGTCAAAGTAAACGAAAATAACTCTTTCGATATAACGGAAACAATCACTGCTCACTTTAATACTGAAAAACACGGAATAATTCGTAAAATTCCGGTTCATAATAAAGTAAAAACTAAAAATAAAACTTATACTAACCGCGCTAAAATAACTAATTTAAGCGTAAATGATACATACAAAGTATCCAAAGAAAATGATTACTACCAAATTCAAATGGGTGACGAAAATAAAACCTTAACCGGAAGTAAAACATATAAGATAAAATATAATTATAATATTGGAAAAGATCCTAATAAAAACTTTGATGAATTTTACTATAATTTAATTGGCAACGACTGGGATACTGTAATCGGTAATATAACTGCTACTATTGAATTTCCTAAAAAAACAGATTCTAAAAAAGTTGATGTTTTCGTCGGGCTTAAAAACTCCCAAACGAAAGTTACTCAAGACCTTACAAATTCCAAAAACATTCTTCTAAGTTATAATAATATTTTAAATCCTGGTATGGCTATAACTGTAAGGTTAAAACTCCCTGAAGGTTATTTTCAAGAAGCTCATGACAATATCTATTTAACCGATTATATTGCTTTTATCGGCCCCTTAATATGTCTAATTTTAGCCTTTATCGCTTGGTATAAATATGGCCGTGATGATAAAGTAGTCGACACCGTTGAATTTTACCCGCCAAAAGGTTTAAACAGTTTAGATGTTGCATTTCTATATAAAGGAGAAGCAGATGAAAAAGATATTATGACCTTACTTATTTATTTGGCTAGTAAAGGATATTTAAAAATAGTCGAAGGAAAGAATAAAAAACAGACCAAAATAGTTAAATTAAGAGAATATGATGGCCAAAATAAAATCGAAAAAATGTTTATGGATGGCTTATTTAAACCTGAAAAATCATCAGAAGAACCTAAAACCGAAGTCACCTTAAAAGACCTTCAAAACAAATTTTATAAAACTATAAACAAAATACTTAGAAGTTTTAACTCCCAGAAAAGGAAAAATAAAATAATTGATAAAAAATTATTCCCTAAAAGAAAATATATAATTGCCTTTGCCATTATATGTATATTTACATCTGCCGTCTTACCTTTAACTTTATATACATCATTAATCAGCTCCGCTTTATTTGCTATATTTTTATACATGTTAATAGGATTTACTTTAATATTAATTTACACATTTTTCCTTAAAGGCGGCTCTATTATAGCTAAACTATTCATCCTCGCATTCACAATTTTTATATTATATTATTCAGCTGCCACCATGAATTATATCGCCGTCTTAGATAACTATAGTACCCTTGAATTAATTGTCGGTGCGGTTTCACTTATTATAATATTTATAATTTTTAAATTCATGCCTAAAAGAACTGAATATGGCATCGAAATGCTTGGTAAAATTAAAGGATTTAAAAAATTCTTAAAAATCGCCAAAAAAGAAGAATTGGAACAAAAAGTCAAAGAAAACCCAAACTATTTTTACGATATTATGCCTTATACATACGTTTTAGGTGTATCTAAAAAATGGATTAAAAAATTTACCGATATCAAAATCAATGACCCAGAATGGTATGAAGGAGAGTCTTATCAGTACTTGGATATTGAAAGAACTATATCCTACGCTAATAATTCTATGACCTCTCATCCAATAGAATTTTTATCAGATAACTCATCTACAAGCTCATCAAGTGACTTTTCTGGTAGTGCCGGCGGTGGCTCAGGCGGCGGTGGCGGCAGCTCATGGTAATCAAAACATCTCTAATATGAGATGTTTTTTGTAAAGAAAAATTAAATTGAAATCTAAACATTGAATATAAAAAATATTTATGATAATATCAAAATAGAGTAGGAGTGCAATATATGAAGAATATAAAAGGAATATTTTTATCACTATTATTATCTTTAATCTTTCCGTTAACTGCCAGTGCTTTAAGTACAGATTATGTAAGTATAAATGATAGAGAAAATTTAAACGTTCAAAATTTATCTTTTACAGACTTAACATTTAATGATAATACAGCTACCTCGACTCAAAGCTTTGGTCTAACAGGTGCCGTTATAAATAATTCATCTAATACGTATTATACAGCTGACGTTTCTTACTATGATTCAAACTATAATTTGATAACCCGATTAACCAAAAATGAATTAGCTTTAAAAGGTCTTAACTATTTAAGCTTGATGAGTAGAAATGATTCATTAAACGGTCATAGTGTAAATGAAATAAAATATTACCGTCTAGACATTACAACCACATCTAATGAAAGCGTGTCTCAAATTACCCCAAGTGAAAGTGGTAGTTATTCATCATATGATTATGTTATCGATAGCTATAATATAAACATGCAGGTAAACGATGACAATACCTTTGATATAACGGAAACCATAACCGCTTACTTCAATAAAGAAAAACATGGGATTTACCGTAAAATTCCCTTAAAAAATACCATTCAAAGATTAGATGGAACTACCTCTGCCAACCGGGCAACCGTCACTAATTTAGAAATCGATAACAAATATACAATTTCCAAAAGTGGTGGTTACTATCAAATTCAAATTGGTGACCCATATAAAACCTTAACCGGAAAACAGACTTACACCATAAAATATACCTATAATATTGGAAAAGACCCTATAAAAGATTATGATGAATTCTACTTTAATCTAATAGGAGATGAATGGGATACGGTAATTGGTAATATTTCCTTTAATATAACCATGCCAAAAGAATTTGACCCAAGTAAATTAGGATTTTCGTCAGGCTTAAAAGGCTCAATTGATAACTCAAAAATAATCTATAACGTAAGTGGAAACACGATTTCTGGAAGTTATAATGGAATCTTAAATAAAAATGAAGCCTTAACTATTAGACTAGAACTTCCTGAAGGATACTTTAAAAGTGCCAAAAGTAACTTAAACCTAGGTGATTACATAATGATTATCGTTCCTCTAATTGGATTAATCATTTCATTCCTTTTATGGTTTATCTTTGGCCGTGATAAAAAACCGGTTGAAACCGTGGAATTTTATCCGCCAGAAGGCTTTAACAGTTTAGAAATAGGTTTCTTATACAAAGGTAAAGCCGAAAACAAAGACGTTGTTTCCCTTCTTATTTACCTTGCCGATAAAGGCTACATTAAAATAACTGAAACAAATGATAAATCATTATTCTCAAACGTTTCCGGTATTAAAATAACTAAACTAAAAGATTACGACGGAAATAACTACAGTGAAAAGAAATTTATGGAAGGACTATTTACCGGCAGTCTTGTAACTAGTTTAATTTCCAAAATGGTAAATCAAAACCAGGAAACTGTAAACCCTAATGAAGTATATCTAAGCAGTTTATATAATAGTTTCTACATTACTATAGACGATATTCTAAGAAACATGAACTCTAAAGAAAATAAAGACAAAATATTTGAAAAAAAATCTACGAGAAAAAAAGCAATTATAATTTTATTTATATTATTATCCTATATTTTAATCACGTCAATTCCAATCATATCTTTAAGTGATGTATTTAACCTTCCATTCGCACTTATTTTCCCAGCTACAGGCTTTGGTGTGTTATTTGGTCTAGTTTTCGGTCAGAAAAACATCATTGTCAAAATCTTTGGCCTCATTTGGGGACTTGCTTTTGGAGGAATCCCTTTCTGCATCTTTATCCTTCCACTCCTCATGCAAGACCCAATTTATGCCATAAACTATCTATTTGGAATAATTTGTATCATCGGTATGTTTATCTTCTTCAAATACTTACCGAAAAGAACTCCTTATGGAAATGAATTGCTTGGTAAAATCAAAGGATTTAAAAACTTCCTCGAAGTTGCGGAAAAATCACAGTTAGAATCTGAAGTTATGAAAAATCCAAACTACTTCTATGATATAATTCCTTATGCTTATGTTTTAGGAGTCTCAGATAAATGGGTAAGCAAATTTGAAGGAATAGCTATGCAAGTTCCTGATTGGTATTCCGGTGCTTCCTTTACCCTTGCCACCTTTAATACCTTCATGACAGCCGCAATGACCAGCGCTGAAACAGCCATGACATCACATCCATCTAGTAGTTCATCAGGTGGTTCATCTGGTGGCGGTTCATCAGGCGGAGGCTCCGGTGGTGGAGGCGGAGGCTCTTGGTAAAACATCTCAAAACGAGATGTTTTCTTTATATTTCCTTTAAAAATATATAAAAATTTGCTATAATTACATTAGTGAAAGGAAAATTTGAGGTGGTTTTGGTGTTGTATCTTGGAAAACTAGTAAATACTCATGGTTTAAAAGGTGAAGTAAAAATAATATCTGATTTTAAATATAAAAATATTGTTTTTAAAAAAGGAAGCGTTTTATATATAGAAGGAAAACCATATAAAATTAACTCATATCGTTCTCATCAAAAATATGATATGGTTACCTTTGAAAACATAAACACAATTGACGACGTTATCCCTCTTAAAGGAAAAAACATCTATATTGCCAAAGAAGACTATAATTTTCCTGGACCCCTAAACGAAGAACTTTATGGTAAAAAAGTTTACGATGGTGATAAACTCATTGGAACACTAAAAGAAATTGAAAACACATCTCATCAAGAGTTACTAGTAATTAAAGGGAAAAATAAAGATTATCTTGTTCCATATGTCAAACCCTTCATTCAAAAAATAACCGATGAAGGCATATACTTAAATGTTATCGAAGGACTTATAGATGAAAATTGATATCTTAACAATTTTTCCCGAAATGTTTGATGGATTTTTAAACCATTCGATTATCAAAAGAGCCATCGAAAAAGGCAAAGTTACCATAAATGTTCACGATATCAGAAAGTATAGTAAAGACCCGCATAAAAGAGTTGACGACTACGGCTATGGTGGGGGTAGGGGAATGGTTTTAATGCCCCAGCCCATTTTCGATGCCGTCGATGATCTAAAAGATGCAGATTCTAAAATCCTACTTATGACTCCCCAAGGAGTCCCTTATAAACAAAAATTCGCTTACGATTTAGCAAAAGAAAAACACTTAATTATTATCTGTGGTCATTATGAAGGATTTGATGAAAGAATCAGAACCTTGGCCGATATGGAAATAAGTATCGGTGACTATGTCCTAACCGGCGGAGAAATTCCAAGTATGGTCATAACCGATAGTATCACAAGACTATTAGATGGTGTCATCGAAAAAGAATCACATCTAAAAGATTCATTTAACAACAATTTACTTGACTACCCGGTTTATACCAAACCTGTAGATTTTCGTGGAATGAAAGTGCCTGATGTCTTATTATCAGGTCACCATGCCAACATCGAAAAATACCGTAAAGAAGAAGCCTTAAAAAAGACCCAAGAGAGAAGACCAGACTTGTTAGAAAGAGATGACTAAAATGAACGAAAGATATTATATTTGCGATAAAAAACATAAAGACGTAATATATGGTTATCTCGATTACCATGAACTTAAAGGCTTTACCTTTACTCCTCAAAATAAAGTTCCCTATGATGGAATTGAAGTCAGTGAATTAGTTTTAGTAAAACCTAAATTTATAAAAAACGTTTTAAAAAAGAAAACTAAAAAGAAATTAAATGAATACTTTGCCTATTTACTTTCAGTATTAGATGACGACGATGATGACGATACCCACTTAAGCTTGGTAATTGACGACGTTGAAAGATATAAAAAACTAATAATTAATAAATATTCCAAATTTCTAGACAAGGCATATATTCAAAATCTATTGAAAAGAGTTAATATTTTAGAAAAAGGATTTAAAGATAAATTAAACGAACTTGTTATGAATCAAAAACAATCATATGGTAGGAGAAGATAAATGAAATTACAAAGAAAAAATAAATTTTTAGGCCTAATTGGAACAGGCCTATTAATTGCTTCACTAGCTACAGGCGGTTATGTCGTTTTTGAAGAAATGCAAAACAAAAGTACTTACGAATACCTTGAACAAATTGCCCTTGTTAAAACAGAAGAAAAAGATGTTACTACCGTTCCAAATACCGAAGAGCCGGCAGAACAAGCAGCCGAACCAGTAACTCCTAAATACGATTTTAATAAATTAAAAGAAATCAATCCCGACATTACCGGATACCTCGAAGGATCAAGCCTATCCATGCCATACCCAGTTGTCAAAACAACCGACAGTACCTATTATTTATCACATAATGCGGATGGCAAACCGAGTGTCTTAGGCAGTATCTGCTTAGATGCTAATGCCGATATGAATAACCAAGTATCCATTATCTATGGCCACAACACCACAGATGGGAGTATGTTTGGAAATTTAAACGAATATAAAAATAAATCGTATATGGATAATAATCCGACCTTCACTTATTATGATGAAACAGGAGTATATCAATTTGATGTATTTGCCAACATTGTCGATGATAATATATCAACCAGTTTCTCATCTAGCGAAGAATATAATAATTATTTAAACACTATAAAAGCCAATTCCATTGCTTCAAGAGATATCGAAGTCGATTCAGATGACCATATAGTCGTTCTCTATGACTGTCTTGAAAGCTGGGAAAAAACTGTAAATAATCGAGCTGATCGTAACCTTGTCGTTGCCAAAGTAACTAAAGTTTTAGATTACGAACTAACTCAAACTAAAACTAAATAAAACTCTTGAATTTTCCTTTAGAATATGCTATAATTTTCCATGTCGTGATCCGCTGGGTACTTTAATTTAACTTATGATCATAGATTTATTGTAAAGGAGCGATGATTTATGAATCTGGTTGATAAAATAACAAAATCTCAAATCAGAACAGATATTCCTGAGTTCCGTGTTGGTGATACAATCAAAGTTAATTACCGTATCATCGAAGGAAAAAACGAAAGAATTCAGGCATACCAAGGAATCGTAACTGCAATTAAGGGTAGTGGAGTTAGTAAAAACTACACTGTTAGAAAAATGTCTGGTAGTGTAGGTGTTGAAAGAACTTTCCCATTTAGTTCACCAAAAGTTGATAGTGTTGAACTAATCAGAAAAGGTAAAGTTAGAAGAGCTAAACTTAATTATTTACGTGACCTTAAAGGACAAGCTAAAATTAAAGAAAGAAAATAAGGTTTTACCTTATTTTTTGTTAATAAAGGGGTGAAAATATGGATAAAGACAAAGCTATAAAAACCATAAAATCTTTACTTCCATATATCATAATAATAGTAGTTGTCGTATTAATTAGAACATTTATCATCACGCCAGTTCAAGTCGATGGATCATCTATGTATCCAACCCTTGAAGATCGTGAAATTCTTCTATTAAAAAAATACGACAAAAGTTATGACCGTTTCGATATAGTTGTCTTCGATTATCAAGGAACTAGACTTATTAAAAGAATCGTCGGCCTTCCAGGCGAAACCATTGAATATAAAAACAATAAACTTTATATAAATGGAAAATATATCAAAGAAGATTTCTTGCCAGACTACCAAGAAACAACTGATTTCAGTTTAACAGAATTTGGTCTATCAAAAATACCAAAAGGTTATTACTTTGTCATGGGAGATAATCGAACCAACTCCAAAGATAGCCGAATAATTGGCCCGGTATCTGAAGATGATATCGATGGTATAACTAACTATGCAATATTCCCATTTGATAAGTTTGGAAAATTTAATAAATAGTGCTTATGCGCTATTTTTTTACTACGAAATGGAATATAGATTACTTTAAATTTTTTACCCCAAAATATGATATAATTTACTTAAAAGAAACATAGGAAAAATAAAGAAAGAAGTTGATTTTATGGTAGATAAAATAGAAATAACAGGAGCCAAAGTTCATAATCTAAAAAACATCGATGTAAATATTCCACTTAATAAAATAGTTGCCATCTCAGGAGTCTCTGGTTCAGGCAAATCGTCACTCGCCTTAGGCGTGCTTTATGCCGAAGGTTCCCGTAGATATCTAGAATCCCTATCTACATATACGCGAAGAAGAATATCCCAAGGTGAAAAAGCTAAAGTTGACTCTATCCTTCATGTACCAAGTGCACTTGCTCTTCATCAAAGACCAAGTGTCCCAAGTATTAGAAGTACCTTTGGAACGGCAACTGAACTTTTAAACTCCGTAAGATTACTATTTTCAAGATGTGGCAACTATACCTGTCCAAATGGTCATGTTACTCCTACCTCTTCATGTGTTGCAAGAGACGAACCTATTGAGTGCCCAATCTGTCATGAAAAATTTCATGGACTAAGTGCCGAAGAATATTCCTTTAATTCAGCTGGCGCATGTCCCAAATGTGGTGGAACTGGAATAATTGAAACCGTCGATATGGACTCATTAATTCCCAATAAAAATTTAAGCATAGATGAAGGTGCTGTTGCTCCCTGGAATAGTCTAATGTGGTCTTTAATGACCGATGTTTGCCGGGCTATGGGAGTTAGAACTGATATTCCATTTAAAGACTTAACCCCCAAAGAACAAGAAATTGTCTATGACGGTCCGATGGAAAAGAAACATATCTTCTACAAACCTAAAAAAGGAGATACCGCTTTAGCTACTGAAATGGATTTTACCTATTACAGTGCCAAAGCAACCGTTCTTAATGCTCTAAAAAAAGTCAAAGATGAAAAAAGTATGACAAGAGTATCTAAATTTTTAAAAGAAGAAACATGTCCACAGTGTCATGGCTCAAGAATAAATAACAAAGCAAACTCTACTTTACTAGGTGGTAAAACTTTATCCGAAGTATGTGACCTTCCTCTAAGAGAACTAATTTCGTTTCTTCAAAAAACAGTAGATGAACTAAATTCCGAAGTAAAACAAATGGGGAAAAACATTCTCGAAGAATTCATGTTAAACGCAGATGCCCTAATTTCTCTTGGACTTGGTTACTTAACCTTAAGCCGGGCTAGTAATACCTTATCGACAGGCGAACTCCAAAGAGTCCAGCTTGCCAGAACCGTCAGAAACAGGACGACAGGCGTTTTATATGTTTTAGATGAACCTTCAATCGGTCTGCATCCAGCTAATGTCGATGGCCTAATAAGTTTAATGAAAGAACTTATCAAAGACGGAAATTCAGTTGTCTTAGTTGACCACGATACGAGAATCTTAAAAATTGCCGATCATATGATTGAAATTGGACCCGAAGCTGGGGCCAAAGGAGGACAGATAATTGGTGAAGGAACAATTGAAGACATAATAAATAATAAAAACTCTATAATCGGACCATATCTATCCAATAAAGAAGAAGTTAAAATAAGAAAAGAAATACCAAAAGAAGATATCTTCAAATTAGGTAAAATAACCCTAAGTACCGATTCTATTCATACCGTAAAACCACTTACCATAGACATTCCTAAAGGAAGATTAACTACTATAACAGGAATGTCTGGAAGTGGTAAAACAACCTTAATACTAGAATCATTATATCCAGCAATCAAAGCTAAATTAAATAACGAAGCTATGCCATTACATATAAAAAAACTAGAAGCCGGTTGGGTTAATAAAACAAATCTAATAGATGCAACACCAATAGGTAGTAACATAAGAAGTACCGTTGCCACATACTCAGGAGTATTTGATGACCTAAGAAAATTATACGGTAGAATTAGTCCTGACTATACCGCCAGTGACTTTTCTTACAACACAGGCAAACTAAAATGCCAAACATGTGACGGAACTGGAACCATATCTATGGATGTTCAATTTCTTCCAGATATCGAAATGACCTGTGACACCTGTGATGGAACAAGATATTCTAAAGAAGTAGAAAAAACTCTTTATAATGGCTATAACATCAAAGACACGATGAAATTAACCATCAAAGAAGCCTTAGAAGTATTCAAAGATAAAAAGAAAATAAAAGATAAACTACAAATTCTAGTTGACTTAGGAATTGGTTACTTAACCCTTGGCGAATCCACCCCAGCATTATCTGGTGGTGAAGCTCAAAGATTAAAATTAGCTTCTGAAATCGGTAAAATTCAAGACGACAGTATCTTCATTTTTGATGAACCATCAATCGGTCTTCATCCTAAAGATGTTCAAACATTACTTCAAGTATTCCAAAGATTACTAGATAATCAAGCAACGATAATCGTCATTGAACACGATCTAGATGTTATTAAAAATTCAGATTATATAATCGATATGGGACCAGAAGGTGGCTATCTTGGAGGTAGAGTAGTTGCCAGAGGAACAGTTCAAGATGTAAAAAGCTCCAAAGAAAGTATTACCGGTAAATATTTATAAAGCCATTTATATAAAATGTTAATTATCAAAAAAATAGATAAATAGTAAATTGTAAAACTCTAGGATTATTTCCTGTTAAAAATAACTTTTACATTATATGATGTTAATGTGAAAGGAGAAAAAATATGGATCAAGAAAAAATTGGCCGCTTTATCGCAAACTGCCGAAAACAAAGAAAGATGACCCAATCTGAACTAGGAGAAAAATTGGGCGTAACTGAAAAATCTGTTAGTAATTGGGAAAATGGAAGGAACATGCCTGACTTATCATTATTTAAACCCCTGTGTAATGAACTTAATATTACTTTAAATGACTTACTGAGTGGTGAAAAAGTAACAGAAAAAGAGTACCGTGAAAAACTCGAAGAAAATATAATTAATACGATAGATTATACTAATAAAAAACTTGAAAACCGAAATAATTTTATTGGCTTTATACTAATAACCTTTGGAATTTTAATTTCGGTTTCCGCTATTGCAATATTTCCTAGTGAAAGCAGTTGGGGATCCATTTATTCTGTTTTTGGTGCAATTGTCTCTTTAATTGGTGTAAGTAGATTTACAAGACGTTTAACCCATCCGAAAAGATTATTGTGTAACTTCAGCTATTTCTTAATATTTATAGCGTTATTAGTAATGATAGATTATATTGGTGTTGTTAATATCCACCAGGCCCCAAGATTTTCATTAGTAAAAGTTTCCGGAGAAAATATTGTATATTATGATACACCATTTTATGATGTAGTTAGATGTAATGTAGATAAAGACAATGAAACATTTAAGGTGATTAAAAACCAAAAGTATGATAAAGAAAATATAGATAATTATTGTAAATAATTAAAAGTACAATTTACCAAAGTGGATTTCTATCTGCTTTTTCTTTTACTTGAAAATTATGATATAATATAATAGATTTAAACGAGCAAAAATGAGTAAACTTTATTCAAAAAATATGGTAAGATATTTAATTGATACCGTAAGGTAAACCCCTATATTATATTTTTAAAAGGAGAGCGGAATGGAAGAAATTGTTAACAAATCTACTAGTAAAACTTTTGAAGATATAAAACATATTGATGAGTATGTAAATGAGTATTGGTTTGCTCGTGATTTGCAAAAAGTTTTGGAATATAAAGATTGGAAAAGTTTTAATAAAGTAATTGATAAAGCAATAATATCTGCAAATAATAGTATTCATGATAATGAAGATTGGGTTGTTGACCTCAACAACCCAATAAAAACAGGAAAAGGGAAACAAGAATTTATTAAAGATTACAAATTATCAAGATATATTTGTTATCTAATAGTTCAAAACGCCGACCCAAGTAAGGAAGTGGTTGCTTTAGGTCAAACTTATTTTGCTGTTCAAACAAGAAAACAAAAAATAAATGAACAAGAATATGATTCTCTATCAGATGATGAAAAAAGATTTTATCAAAGAAAATTAACCAGGAGAGGTATACATTACAAAAAGTAGCCTCATCTGTAGTAGTCAAAAATATGACTGAATATCATAATGCAGGATATAGATGATTATATAATGGCGAAACAACTGACGATATTTTTAAAAGGAAAAAATTGTTTTATAGAGAAGATATTCTAGATAATATGAATTAGGATGAGTTAGTAACAAATTTGTTTAGAATCAATCAACTCAAACAAAAACTTATAATAGAAAATATTCAAGGCGAAAATAATGCCAAAAATGTACATTATGAAGTTGGTAAAAAAGTAAGAAAAGTAATTGTTGACATTGGTGGAATGATGCGGGAAGATATGCCAACACCTAAAAATAGTTTAAAAGAACTCGAAAAAGAAAGAAAACAATTAGAAAGTAAAATAAATAAGAAATTAGAAATTAGAAATTAGAAACGAAGCAAGAAATAGGAAGTGATTATAATGAATGAAAATAAAACAAATATAAACTGGTTGATACCGATTTATTCAACCCCTCCAAGAAACCCTTATAAATAAAGGGATTGTAAGATTTTAAATCTTGCACATTTTTTCAAATAAACTGCAAAAATGAACTAAATAAGTAAATTTTATTAAAAAATAGGGTAAAAATTTTTAGTTGATACCGCATGGTAAACCCTGCTTAAAGATTATTATAATTCTGTAAAGAGAGGAGATGATATGATGGTAAAAGATTTAATGATTAGAAGTAGTAGTGCGGAGTTTTTAATATTTGAAAGACAAACACATGATAAAGGGGTTCAAGTTAGATTTGAAGACGGTGATTTATAGTTAACTCAAAAGGCTATGAGTGAATTGTATAACTGTACTACGGACAATATTTCATTGCATTTAAAAAATATATATAATGATTATGAACTTGAGCGAAATTCAACTGCCGAGGAATTCTCGGTAGTTCAAAAAGAAGGAAATAGAGAAGTAAAAAGAAAGATACTATACTATAATTTAGATGCTGTTATTTCTGTTGGATATAGGGTCAATTCTGATAGAGCAATTCAATTTAGAAGATGGGCTACTCATATTTTAAAAGAATTTTCAAAAAAAGGTTATATTATTGATAAAAAGAGAATGGCAAATGGTACTTTCTTTGATGAAGACTATTATGATTCTTTACTCGCAGAGATTAGAGAAATAAGGTTATCTGAAAGAAGATTCTATCAAAAAATCACTGATATTTATGCGACTAGTGTAGACTATGATTCTAAATCTCCTACTACAATTAAATTTTTTAAGAAAGTACAAAATAAAATGCATTATGCAGTATCTCATCAAACTGCAGCTGAAATTATATACAATAGAGCAGATTCAAAGAAAGAACATATGGGACTTACAAATTGGCTAAGTTGTACCAAATGATACGAAATGAAAAAATAATAAAATTGCTTTATTTTAAAGGAAAGTTTGACAATAAGCATATTATGCTAAATAAATTAAAAAACAAAGAGAATGATGACAACTTTACTATTATAGTATCAATTATTAAAAACGGGAGGCAGAACAATGGATGAACATGGCAATATAATTATTTATAAAGATAAAAATGGCAATGATAATATAGAAGTT
>DVFV01000089.1 GCA_018713045.1 Candidatus Coprosoma intestinipullorum
TAACCAACTGAGCTAAGGGTCCAACTTTTTGACTACTTCTATATAATACCATATTGCGAAATTTTATGCAATAAGTTTTAGAAAAAATAGTCAAAAACTTAATTTTCTTTGTTAATCATGTTAAGAAGATTAATCTTAAACATATCTTTATCTGCGTGCTCTTTGGAAACCATAACACCTTTATACGTAACTAATTCTGATTGATGCCCTTCGCTTAAAATTTCTCTTGGAGTTAAATCGGATAAGGTTATCGTTTTTTTATTTTCATCAACGATGTAATGAAGTTTGACTTCGCCATGGACTTTAGCAAATAAAGCATCGGTTGGAAGGTTTACTTCATATTCATGAATATCACCATTACTTGAAACTTCTTTACCTAATAGTTCTCCTGATTTTAGGCTTGGGTAGTATTCAAAATAAAGCTTCTTGTATGCTAACATGTTATATTTCTTCAAAGCACTTTCAAGCTTTTTAAATTCGTTTTCATTTCCATATAAAAACATGTACTTTTCGACCATAGCTATATTCCTTTCTACTATCCTATTTTATCCTATATTAATAATAGCATAAAGCCAAAAATAAAGCAAACAATCGCTTTATTTTCGGGTAAATTTGACAAGCACTTGGCATCTTAAAAACTAGGAAAATCCTAGTTTACTCGCGTTTACCAGTTAATGTATAACCTTGACTTAAAAGGTCTTCATCTTCGCATGATGACCATTTGATATCGGTTTGCCCCGGATTTTGGGTTTTCGTACGATATCGATAATAAGTTACAGTTTTATATACTGGCTCTTCTTTATAAGTAGTTGTAGTTTTTGTGCATTTTAATGAATAATCATATGTTCCAGCATTATCATATCCGGTCGCACAAACGTATACTACTTTTTGCCCGTTAATAATATATCTAGTCGCATTTTTTTCTTCGACGTGATATTCAGGCACGCTTTGAACCCCTGATTTTACTTTTTCGGTTTTGGCTTGGACTTGACGGTCAGAAGTTTCTGTTATTTTTTTAGTATTCCAACTTGACCATTTACCATAGGACCAAGTTCCGTCAAGATTTTTTACGAATTCGCACCTTGCGGTGCTGGTACTGGGAAAGGATGTTCCATCTAATCCCATATGCGAAATAATATAGTCTTCTTCACCACCACAAGATAAGTTTACACGCATCGTGTATTCATCTTCTTCTTTAGTCACTTCGACGTATGATTTTTTTGAATCACAAGCGTTTCCTTCGGTATCTTTTAATCTTACAAGCATTTTGTTTTCAAGCATGTCACCCAAGGTCATTGATACTTTATCTCCGGTGTTTGCGGGAAGTCTTGAGGCTGTATAATAACCACTAGCGACTGTGGCCATTGTTAACAGATTATTGTTAAAGTTAGAGACTTCTTGGTCTTCGCCTAAACGACTATCAACATAGTTTGTTAAAAATCCTCTAGTTGGGAAAAGCATCATGAGTGCAAATATTAGTAAGATGACTAAGATAACTTTAAATATTAAACTTTTGAAAGAAACTGTTTTTTCGTTATCCTCTTTATACATATTACTTCCTCCCCTAAATATGGTAAATATAATAGCACAATAGGAGTTGTTTGTCAAACAATTATCTTACATTTTTAAGTTTAACTATCGTACATCCTTGGTTAAAATAATCTGTTTTAAATTCTTCGACATTTTTATTTTTAGAGAGGGTTTCAGCAGTTGTTTTTCTGATTATTCCACTTCCTACACCATGAATGATTGTGATTATTTGATTACCCATTTTAATATTATCATTTATAAAGTCGTTTATCGCAACTCTGGCACTATCACGATCAAAGCCGTGCAGGTCTATTTTAGGTAGGCTATCTGTAAAAACTACTTCGTTTATGTTCATTTTTCTAAAACAGCTTTAGCGGCAGATAGAATAGCTATCGGAACGCGGTATGGAGAGCAAGAAACATAGTCTAGTCCTAGTTTGCTGAAGAATTTTACGCTTTCTTCGTCACCACCGTGTTCGCCACATACACCAAGTTCGATGGATGGATTTGCTCTTTTAGCTAAGGTTATCGATACTTCTATTAACCTACCAACGCCTTCTTTGTCAATCGTTTTAAATGGGTCAAATTTTAAAATCCCTTTTTGATAGTAATCGTTTAGGAAGGAAGAGGCATCGTCTCTTGAAAAACCAAAGGTCATTTGGGTTAAATCGTTAGTTCCAAAGCTAAAGAAATCGGCTTCTTTAGCTATTTCAGCAGATAGGATTGTACTTCTTGGAACTTCGATCATCGTACCTATTTTATATGAGACTTCACCACTTTTTATGATATCTTTAGCAGTTTCTTCTATAATATTTTTTAGATATTTAAGTTCGTTTGGGTCACCAATTAGAGGAAGCATAATTTCTGGTTTTACTTCTATTCCTTGGCTTTGAACGTTTTTGGCGGCGGTTAATATGGCTTTGGTTTGCATAATTGCCAGGCCTGGATATGTGATATCTAGTCTTGAACCACGAAGTCCCATCATTGGGTTAAATTGTTTTAGAGATTCGATTTTTTCTTTTAACGATTTAATGGTTACATTTAAGCTTCCGGCAAGTTTTTTGATATCTTCTTCTTTTTTGGGTAAGAATTCATGAAGTGGTGGGTCTAAGTATCTGATTGTCAAAATTTTACCGTTTGCAGCTTTGAAGAGTTCTTCAAAGTCTTTAGTTTGAATTGGAAGTAAGTCATTTAAAGCTTTCTCCTTTTCTTCTTCGGTTTCAGCCAAAATCATTTTGCGAATGGCAAATATTTTATTTTCTTCAAAGAACATGTGCTCGGTCCTACATAAGCCAATTCCTTCCGCGCCGAAATTAAAGGCAACGAGAGCATCTTTGGCTAAATCGGCATTAGCTCTTACACCAATTTTTTTAACATCTTTGGCCCAGTTTAGTAAGGTTTCAAAATTACCAGTTATTTTAGGGTCAGTTGTTGGAAGAACTCCTTCATAAACATTTCCTGTACTGCCATCTAATGATATATAGTCACCTTCTGTTAAAGTTATATCGCCAATTGTTAAAGTTTTTTTTGCAGCGTTTACAGTAATTTCACTACAACCACTGATACAGCAGCGTCCAAGTCCTCTGGCAACGACGGCGGCGTGGGATGTCATTCCTCCTCTGACGGTTAATAAACCTACGGCATATTTCATTCCTTCGATGTCTTCTGGTGATGTTTCTTCTCTTACTAGGATAGTGTCTGAGTCGTTGTAGTTTTTGACGATATCGGCTTCGGTAAAGTAAATTCGACCACTGACGGCTCCTGGAGAGGCCGGCAAGCCTTTGGTTAATGGTTTTTCTTCTTTTAAGGCTTTTTCTTCAAAGGTTTTATGCATTAGATTATCTAAATCCTTGGTACTTACTCTGAGAAGAGCTTCTTCTTTGGCAATTAAACCACTTCCCGCCATATCGACAGCAATGTTTAAATTTGCCATAGATGTTCTTTTACCGTTTCTAGTTTGAAGCATATATAGTTTACCTTTTTCAACGGTGAATTCCATGTCTTGCATATCTTTATAGTGATATTCTAAAAGTTTAGAAATATCTTTTAATTCTTTATAGATATGAGGGGCATTACGTTCGAGAACTTCAACTGGTTTTGGCGTCCTAACTCCGGCAACGATGTCTTCGCCTTGGGCTTTTTCTAAAAATTCACCGTATAAAACATCTTCGCCAGTTGCTGGGTTACGGGAAAATGCAACACCAGTTAAGGAATCTTCGGAAAGGTTTCCATAAACCATCATTTGAACGTTTACCGCGGTACCTAGGTCATCACTTATGTTATTCATCTCTCTATAAACTTTAGCTCTTTTGTTGTTCCATGATCTAAAGACGGCTTTGATCGATTCTAAAAGCTGAGTTCGTGGTTCTTCTGGAAAGTCTTCACCAACTATTTCTTTATAGGCTTCTTTGGATTCCATGGCGATGTTATACATGTCTTCGGCAGTTAGGTCCAAATCAGTTTTGGCACTTCTTTTTTCTTTATATTTTTCGAGAATTTTTTCAAATTTATCCTTATCTTTACCTTTGACTACATCAGCAAACATCATAATTAGCCGGCGATACGAATCGTAGATAAATCTTATACTGTCTTCGTCTTTGGATAATTTTTTTGCTATTTGATCATTTAAACCTAAATTCAAGATGGTGTCCATCATACCAGGCATACTAACAGGTGAGCCACTTCTAACTGATAACAGTAAAGGATTTTCTGGGTCCCCTATTTTTTTTCCTACTTCAGTTTCTAGCTTTTTTAAGGTGATTAATATTTCGGTTTTTATATCTTCGTTTAATTCTTCATTATCTTGGTAGTACTGTTTACATGCTTCAGTGGTGACAGTAAATCCAAGAGGAACAGGTAGTCCCATGTTACACATTTCAGCAAGATTTGCTCCTTTGCCACCTAATAGGTCACGCATATCTTTATTGCCTTCGTTAAATAAGTAAACGTATTTTTTCATTGTAAGCCTCCTACTCTCTTTATTATTATATCAAATTCAGGGTATATAATTTTATTTTTTTATCTTTTTGACAATTTTTAACGTTTATGTGCTCGTGGATGGGCATTTAAATAAACGTTTCTGAGTCTTTCGTTAGATACGTGTGTATATATTTGAGTAGTCGATAAATTTTCATGTCCTAGAAGGTCGCTAACACTTTTTAAATCGGCGCCTTCATTTAACATGTGTGTGGCATAGGTATGTCTTAGGGTATGGGGAGTAACATGTACGGTTAGATGAGCCTTATGGGCGCAATCATCGACTATTTTTCTGACGGTTCTTTCATTTAATTTTTCATGATGTTTATTTGTTAGTAGATACTCTCCTTCATGATCTTTTAAATACAAGTTTAATAACTCTTCGCATTTGGTTCCAAAATATACATATCTTTGTTTATTGCCTTTTCCTAAGATAATAATTTTTTTGTCTTGAAAATCAATATCTTTTAATTTTATATTAGTAAGTTCACTTACTCTGACTCCACTTGAGTATAACATTTCCAAGATTAGTGCGTCTCTTTTACCATCTTTGGTTGTCAAGTTGGGAATGTTTAAGAGCTTATCGGTATCTTCATAGTTTAGATAATTTGGCAAGCTTTTTTCTATTTTGGGATTGCTTATTAAAGCCGCTGGATTATCCTTGATAAGCTTTTCAGAATCTAAATATTTAAAGTAGCTTTTTAGGGAACTTACTTTTCTAGAAATACTTCTATTTGAATATTTATTATCGACTAAGAATTTTAGATATTTACGAATGCTTTCTAATTTTATATCGTTTGGATCTTCAGTATTGATGAATGTTTTAAATTCTTCTAAATCTATTTGATAATTACTTACAGTATAATTAGAAAAATGTTTTTCGTACTGTAGATATTTTAAAAAATCATTTACGTATTTCATATACCCTCCTATAATAATTATACCACTTAAAAAAGCAGTTTCCTGCTTTTTAGATTAAATTTATTTGATTTTTATTCAATTTCATATGGGTTGTTTTTAGTTCCCAGACCACAAAGTTTAATATTTGAATCAAGGTAAAATGAAACAGCAAATGTATTATCACTATGTATCGCAGTTGCATCATTAATTTTTACTCTACCCACAACTGAAACTAAATGAAATCTTGGATTTATCAAAAACATATTTGTCTGAGAGCGTATATATGTATTTAAGTGACAGTCATATTAATCAGGGTCAAAAGTACTTTCATTTTTTTCCATGATACATGTCGTTTTCTCGGTGTTTGCCTTTAAAATGTCGACAACTGATAATAACCCTATTTTACCATTCCAAATATATTCACTTTCAGTTTGACTCCAATCTGTAATAACATCCGAGATTGAGCGAGAATCCTGATACCAAGTTATTGGACCTACGTTAAAATTATGCGACACTATATAATTCTTATCTGATGATAATTCTTGATAATATTGATCATTTAAATACGTATTTATACTTGCATCCAACAGAACAGTCCCATTATTATTTCCGGATTTAAACTCAGCTGGGGTTCCCACTAAATTTGATGTGGCAGCCCAAGCATTACAGCCAGTCGAACTATGTGCACAGTATGTCCCACCAGCTCCATTACTGTTTGAATCACGATATCCTCCATTATCAAATGCTTGATTTAATAATTCTTCTTTATATATTTTAATTGTTCCGTCGTTTTCTAATGATACTATTCGCCAAAGTTCATCATTGAATTTTAGATAATTATTTGGATTTACTCCTTTATAAACGTATCTGCCTTCTTCATATTCATCTATGTATAATCCATCACCTTTAGTTGTAAGATTTTCTAGTAATTTTTCTTTAACTATTTTGGGGTTACATTTTATATTTCCTTTGGCATTTATAGTTATGTTTGTACTAAATGCGGCATAACCACTAGTCATTATTATCAAAAATAGGAAGGCACTTATAATTATTATTTTCTTTTTTTGTT
>DVFV01000090.1 GCA_018713045.1 Candidatus Coprosoma intestinipullorum
TATTTTTATTTATTAAAAGCAGTTTACTAATCATATATAAAAAGAGGTTTTTATTTCGTTCATCTTGCCATATGGCCTTAAATACTTTATCAAATGAAGCCGAATTATTTTACCTGGCATTAAAGTTTTACTATTCATCGGTTTCCTCCTTCATAGATAATTATAGTGTGTCTATCTTCTATTTTCTTTTTTTATTTGCAAACTTTTAAAAAAATAACAAATAATTTTATAATTACTTGTTATTCTTCTTTTTTACCAACTAAAACTTCTCTTGGTTTTGAACCATTAGGTGGTCCAACTATTCCTCGTTCTTCTAAGAGATCAATACATCTAGCAGCTCTGTTATAGCCAAGTCTAAATCTTCTTTGAAGAAGTGAAGCACTAGCTTTACCTTGGGTTATGACAAATTCAACAATTTCATCATATAATGGTTCTTCGTACTCTTCTTTTTCAACGCTACTAACGGCTCCCCTATCTTCTTCGGAGATGGTTAGTGAATCATCATACATAGCTTTTTGCTGGGAGATTGTATAGTCGACAACGGCTTTTATTTCGTCGTCACTGATGAATGTTCCTTGGACACGCATAGGTTGATTTTCTCCTTGTGGGAGGAAGAGCATATCACCTTTTCCAAGTAGTTTTTCAGCGCCACTCATATCGAGGATGGTTCTTGAGTCTATACTACTTGATACGGCAAATGATATTCTAGATGGAATGTTTGATTTAACAACACCAGTAATAATATCCGTACTTGGTCTTTGGGTTGCAACTATTAAATGGATTCCGGCAGCTCTGGCCATTTGGGTAATACGCATAATTGAATCTTCGACTTCTTTGGCCGCAACTAACATCAAATCGGCAAGCTCGTCGATGATAACGACGATGTATGGAATTTTTTTGATTTTTTCATCGTCTGATAAGCTTTCATTTTTCTTTTCGACGTAGGCGTTGTAACCAGCGATGTTTTTAGTTTTTGATGATTCGAATAGGTCAAATCTATCTTCCATGATTTTGACTATTTTTTGCAGGACTATATTAGCTTTTTTAGGATCGGTAACAACTGGGGTTAGTAGATGTGGAACTCCGTTGTACATTGAGAGTTCAACTTTTTTAGGATCGACTAGGACCAGTTTTACTTCGTCTGGTTTAGTACGCATTAAGATAGATGTTATCATACTGTTAATACATACTGATTTACCTGAACCGGTAGATCCGGCAACTAAAAGGTGCGGAGTTTTATCGATTTCACAGAATATAGGCTGACCCATGATATTTTTACCTAGAGCGACTAAAAGTTTACTGTTTTCTTTAGATTTTGGTACTTGTTCTAATATTTCTCTGACAGAAACCGAGGTGTTTTTTTTATTAGGTAGTTCGACTCCGACGGTTTTTTTACCGGGGATCGGAGCTTGAATACGAACGTCTTTGGCTCCTAGTTCTAGAGCTATTTCTTTATTTAAAGCAGTTACTTTGGAAAGTCTGGTTCCAGATTTGATTTCTAGTTCGTATTGAGTTACGGTTGGACCAGTATTGGCAGCGACTACTTTGGCTTCAACTCCAAAGTCACTGATAACTTTTTCTAGTTCACCAACTGTTTCTTTAATCGCATCTTGGTTAGCTTTAATCGTTTCTTTTTTGATTTTAGGTTTAACAAGCAGGGTGATTGGTGGTTTGTGATATTCACCAGTTTGTTTTGGTTCTGGTTTCGGTGTTTCTTCTTCTTTTGTTTCAGGTACTTCTGGGGTTGTAGCTTGAGTAATAACGATGTCTTTATCTTTTTCTTCTTCGTATTCTTCTTCAGCTTCTTCTGCGGCCCTGGCAGCTTTACGATTGGTTCTTTCTTCTTTGGCTTTGGCAAGTTTAGCTTTAATCGCATTTACGGCATCATAGATAGAAACTCCAGTAAACATGATTGTGCCACAAACCATTAGGGCGATGCAGACTACTTCTGTTCCTTCTAGGGTTAGAAGTTTGACACCTAAGACGGCAAATATCCCACCTATTATACCTCCGCCCTGAATGGTTTGATTGTTTGAGACAAATCCCATGACATTATTAATCGTCTCTTTTAAAACGTCAAATGAGGCTCCAGATGTGTCTAATTGTTTAATATATTCAGTATGAGATAGGATCAGTATTCCTAGGAATAGAATATATAATCCGATTAGGTTTGAGGTGAAAAAGTCTGGTTTATCTCTTTTTACCATCATATAACCACCACATACTCCAAGTCCGATTAAGGGAACGACATACCAGGCACCAGTTAAGAAGGCTGAGAAGCCTTTGATGATATCGGCGGTGATGCCAAATGGACAACAACCAATAATGGCGATTAAGATTAAAATTATTCCTTTTAATTCAACGCTATAAGATGCGGTTTGTTTTTCTTTTGTTTTTCTCTTTTTCTTTTTTGCCATGATTTACTTCCTCCACTATTCTTTTATAATTATACCATTTTTTAGTGATAATACAAAACTATTGTACGTATTTTATAGTAAAAAAAGGTTAATTTTACTATTTTGTAAAATAACCTAAAAATTCTTTATTACCACTGCCACCCTTGATTGGTGATTGTGTTATTTTAAGGCATTTAAATCCTATATTTTCAAAGTAAGATTTTACTTTGTTTATGACTTCTGTATGAATTTTAGAGTCTGTAATTACGCCTTTATATTTATCAGCTATTTCTTTACCGCATTCAAACTGGGGTTTAATTAGACAGATTATTTCTTTTAAATTTTCCATTTGACTTAGTTTTTTAGTTAATAATTTTACAGAAATAAACGATACATCTATAGTGGCAATATCTACATCTTTTAAAATATTTAAATCAATGTTTCGAAAATCTGTTTGTTCATATAATTCTATTTTTTTATTTCCTCTTAATTTTTTATCTAATTGATTAGTACCAACATCTATTGCAATAACTTTTTTTACGTTATTTTGAAGAGCACAATCAGTAAATCCACCTGTGGATGATCCAATATCAACCATGATTTTGTCTTCTAAGTTTATATTAAATACTTTTAGAGCTTTTTCGAGTTTTAGTCCAGCACGGGATACATAAGGTAATATTTTGCCTTTTATTTCGATGTTTGTATTTTCAGCTACTTCAAAGCTAGGTTTAGTTATTTTCTTATTATCACAATAAACTATTCCTTTTTTGATACTTTCTTTGGCTTTGGTTCTAGTTTCTAATAATCCTCTTTTTACAAGTTCAACATCCAATCTCATAAAATCACCATTTATATAATATATTTTTTTAATGAAAAACACAAGGTTTTTATCCTTGTGTATATTCAGTAATAGTCTTGTATGATGCCTTATTTAAATTCCCTTTAGTAGAAGAAGTTATAGTTCTTGTTTCACCAGGACTTAAATTATCACCTATATTTCCTCTAA
>DVFV01000011.1 GCA_018713045.1 Candidatus Coprosoma intestinipullorum
TAATTCCTTCATTTGTATTTGTAATAACTTCAGGTTTTAATTTCTTATCATTTGAATTATTAACACATAAAACTATTATAAGAATAATTATGAGTATTATTAATACAGTCATTATTATCGATAACGTTTTATGCCCTTTAGAGTCTCCTTTTTGATATAGATTAGTTTCCATTGAGGCTTCAGTTTTTGTCCAAGTTGGAGTTTTCGCACTTTCAGCTAGACCTGCCTTTTCTCCTTCTTTAACATTTATTATTTCAACGTCTCAGTTACTAGTTATTTGAGAGTTACCTTTTACATCTAAATTTGTTTGAAATGCCGCATAACCTATGGCCATTAACAAAAGAATTCCTATTAAGGAAAATATTATTATTTTTCTTTTTCTGGTTTCTCGATACATATGTTTACCTACTTTCAATTATTATTTTGGCATTCAAATGAATGCACGTCAATTATGTTTACATAAAAACTTGCTAAAATTCAAATAGAGGTGGGTTTTTATGTATTTAAGACGGTTAAAGGATTTGCGTATAGATAACGATTTATATCAAAAACAGATTGCGGATTATCTTAAAATTACAAGACAACAGTATGGCTTATATGAGATTGGGAAAAGAGATATACCAATTGACTTGCTTTGCAAGTTAGCAGACTTTTATAAAGTGTCAACTGATTATCTTCTTGAAAGGACAAATAAGAAAAGTGATAATTCTAATGTTATTATGAATTAATTTTATGAAATTATGAAAAAAGAGGAATTAATTTTCAATTGTTTTGAATTAATCCTCTTTTTTAGTTTCTTTTTTATCTTTAGATTTCTTCTTTTCTTCTTTTTTTAAAACGGCTTTATGAGACAAATTAAGTCTGCCTTTTTTGTCATAGCCATCTGACATAACGGTTATTTTATCCCCTACTTTGACAACATCACTTGGTTTTTCAACACGTTTTGTGTCTAATTTAGAGACATGAACTAAGCCTTCACAACCAGGCCACAATTCAACAAAGCAGCCAAAGTCTTCAACTTTAGTAACTGTTCCTTCGTAAACTACGTTTTCTTCAACTTCTCTAACGATATCTTTAATCCAATTGGCGGTTTTTTCGATAATTTCTTTGTCAGTGTGGTAGATTACAACTTTTCCATCATCTTCGAGGTCAACTTTAACGGCGTTTATGTCATTTACAGATTTAACGTTACTTGATTCTAGGATGATTTTAGTAATCATATCGCCACCTTTACCGATAACGTCTTTAATTTTATCTGGATTAATCATAAAGGTCATAACTTTAGGAGCATATTTGCTTACTTCTTTTCGAGGTTCTTTAATAGTATCAGTTATGACTTTAAGAACTTGCATACGGGCTTTCTTTGCTTGTTTTAGGGCTTTAGATAATATTTCTGCACTAATTCCTTTGATTTTGATATCCATTTGAAGTGCGCATATTCCTTTTTTAGTTCCAGCCACTTTAAAGTCCATATCACCTAAGTGATCTTCCATTCCTTGAATATCAGTTAAGATTTGATATTTATCACCTGAGGTTATTAGTCCCATAGCAATTCCGGCAACGGGCGCCTTTATAGGAACACCAGCAGCCATTAAACTCATACATCCGGCACATATACTGGCTTGGGATGATGATCCATTACTTTCTAATATTTCTGAAACTACTCTTATAGTATACGGGAATTCTTCTTCTGACGGAATTACTTGAAGAAGGGCTTTTTCGCCTAGGGCACCATGGCCGATTTCCCTTCTACCTGGGGCGCCATAACGACCAGTTTCTCCGACACAGAACTGCGGGAAATTATAGTGCAACATAAATCTTTTAGAGTCTTCAAGGCCTAAGCCATCAAGGATTTGATGCTCACCTAGAGCACCTAAGGTGGTTACTGATAAGCTTTGGGTTTCACCACGAGTAAATAAAGCGGAACCATGGGTTCTTGGAAGAAAATCGATTTGAGCCGATAGAGGCCTTATTTCATCCATTTTTCTTCCATCTGGTCTTATTCCTTCAGAAACGACGATATGTCTGAATAATTTATATTCAAGTTTATCATAGATGATATTTATTTTGGCAACAAGTTCGGTTATTCCCTCTTCAGTTAATTTAGATGAATTTTCTTCTTTATATTTTTCAATAATTTTTTCTTTTATTTCATCTAGTTTACTATATTTTTCTTGTTTATCTTTAATTCTTAAGGCTTTATCGACATCGTCTTTAGATATGGTTTCTATTTCGTTTACTAGTTCTTCAGATATTTCTAGTTTTTCATATTCCATCTTTTCTTCGCCAATTTCTTTTATTATTTTGTTTTCGAAATTAACTAATTTTTTTACGGCTTCATGACCAAACATCAAGGCTTCAAGCATGTCTTCTTCTTTGACTTCTTTGGCAGATGATTCTACCATGTTTATGGCATCTTTAGTTCCAGCGACAGTTAGGTCGATGTCTGATTTTTCTGACTCTTCTGTATTTGGGTTGATTATTAGTTTGCCATCTACTCTACCAACTTTTACTCCAGCAACTGGTCCATTAAATGGGATTTTACTTATGGATACAGCTAGAGATGATCCGAGTAAAGCGGCTAGTTCTGGTGAATTATCAGGGTCAACTGATAAAATTGTATTGACGATTTGAACTTCATTTCTAAAGTCTTCTGGGAATAAAGGTCTCATCGGACGATCGATCATTCTGGCAGCTAAAGTGGCAGCTTCACTAGGTCTTCCTTCTCTTTTGATAAATCCTCCGGGAATTTTACCAACTGAATATAATTTTTCTTGGTATAAAACCATAAGTGGGAAAAAGTCTGATAATAGATTAACGTTTTTTGAGACAACAACGGTCGATAAAACAACAGTATCACCGTATCTTACTAGGATAGATGCGTCTGCTTGTTTAGCAACTTCACCTGTTTCAATGACGAGTTTTCTTCCGGCAAAATTCATTTCAAATGTTTTTTTCATAATTACCTCCATAAAATAAACACTCTAAAAGAGTGTCTACTATTTTCTTAAATTTAAGCTTTTAACGATTTCACGATATCTTGTAACATCTTTGTTCATTAGATATCTAAGTAAGCTTCTTCTGTGTCCAACTTTTTTAAGAAGTCCACGACGTGAGTGATAGTCATGTGGATGAACTTTTAAGTGTTCAGTCAAATCTTTAATTTCTTCAGTAAGAATAGCAATTTGTACTTCAGCTGAACCAGTATCGCCTTCGCTTCTAGCGTACTTTTTAACTAATTTTTCTTTGACATCTTTTGTTAGAGCCATGCTTAAAACCTCCTTTTTTAAAATATATTCGCTTAGACCTAGAAGAAAAGATGGAGTTCTTTAATTCCAAGAATAAGTACATTAATAATATACATTAAAACTTGGGAAAATGCAAGAACTTTATTCATCTGTTACTAAAAAAATAATAACTAAATTTTTTTATTTTATCTTTTTTCTTGAAATTTTGCTTTATCACGTAATAATATACTGAATTATAATACATAAAAAAGTGCCTTATGAATTTTCATAAAGCATTATTTTTAATTTTAGATATTCATTATCTTTTTCATAGATGGCAAGTTCATTACCTTCTTTATCTAGAAATAAAACTTCATTAGGATACAGTCCTTTTATTTTAGCACCATTGATTATTTGTTTTTTTAAATTATCTTCGGCAATTATTTTAGGTATGTTTAGAACGTCTTTAACTTTTAATACTTTAAAGTTGCCTTGCTTGATATCTTCCAAAGTATAAGAGCCATCTAATTTAAAGATACCTTGTTTAGTTCTCGTTAGATTACTCATAGTTCCAGTTTCATTTAAGGAAGATAAGATATCTCTGATTAAGCTTCTAATATATGTGCCTTTGGATACTTTGGTTTTAAAGGTAAATTTATTTTCTGTAAAAGAAAGTAATTCGTTTTGGTAAATTGTTACTTCTTTTTTAGGTAATGTTACTTCTTTCCCTTCTCTTGCATATTCATATAGTTTTTTTCCGCCAACTTTGACAGCTGAATATTTAGGAACTTCCTGATTATAGGTTTTTTCAAAGTTTTTTAAGGTTTTAAATAATTCATCTTTCGTGATATGCGGAATATTTTGATTTAGGATTTTACCAGTTATATCTAAGGTATCAGTTTCAAGTCCTAAGGTTACTTCGGCGATATATTCTTTTTCGTGGCTTGTAAGTAAATCATTTAGTTTAGTATATTTGCCAAAGCAGATAACTAAAACACCTGTGGCCAGGGGATCTAAGGTTCCATTATGACCGACTTTTTTAGTGTTTAAGTGTTTACTTACGATATTTACGACATCTCTGCTTGTTAAATCTTTGGGCTTATTTATAACGATAATTCCACTACTTGGTAATTTCAAAGGTCGTTCCTTCTCTCGTATCTTTGATGATGACATTTTTAGCAAGTAATTCATCTCTTATTTGATCGGCACGGGCATAATCTTTATTTTGCTTAGCAAGGTTTCTCTCTTGAATTTTTTCTTTAATATAGTTTTCAAAATCTTTATCGATTTCTTCATCTTTAAGTAGATCTAATGATAATACTTTATCGAAATCTTCGATTAGATATAGTTTGGTATTATTGTTTGTTTCATCTTTTAAAACGTCATAAAGGGTTGTAAGCATTAGAGATGTGTTCATATCGTTTTTAAAGGCTTCTTTGAAGTTTTCTTGATATTTGTTTATGACTTTTTCGTTTAGGGTTCCTTCTGGATTTTCTTTAATGTTTTTAATTCTTCTTTTTAATTTATTATAGGCGTTAGTTGCAGTATCTAATCCTTCTAAGCTATATACTAAGGTTTTACGGTAATGAGACTGCAGACAGAAAAATCTATAAACTACTGGGGCATAACCTTTTTGAATTAAACTTCTCAGGTCTTTAGATGTTCCTTTGGATTTACTCATTTTACCTGATTTGTCGTTTAAGAATTCCATGTGGATCCAGTAATTACACCATTTGTGACCGAGGTAACACTCAGACTGGGCAATTTCGTTAGTGTGATGTGGGAAGATGTTATCGATGCCACCACAGTGAATGTCTAGGTGCTCGCCCAAATATGTTAAGGCGATGGCTGAACATTCGATGTGCCATCCTGGATAACCTACTCCCCAAGGACTGTCCCATTTAAGTTCTTGGTCATTGAATTTAGAGTCGGTAAACCAAAGTCCAAAGTCAAATGGGTTTTTCTTGTTGGTGTCGACTTCAACGTCATCACGAACAGCTAGTAATAGATCATCTGATGATCTTCCTGATAGTTTATAATAATCCGGGTATTTAGA
>DVFV01000091.1 GCA_018713045.1 Candidatus Coprosoma intestinipullorum
CTTATTGCCTTTTCTTCACTAAATGATTCTCCACTTTTTACTATAGCCATAAGTATATACATAAATTTTCTTATTATTGCATTTATTGATATTAATTTACTTAACTTATTTTCTCTTTGTGTGGTATAATAATTATGCAATTGCAGGAAGAAAGAATTTTTTCCAACTAGAACGATGCCGATTTGTTTTAAATTTCGTCTTAATTTAGCACGTCCTCGTTTGGAAATATGTTTCTTTCCTTTTTTTTGTCCACTTGAGCTTTCCTTAAGACTTAATCCACTCATTTTTAAAACCTGTTTAGCATGTTCATAGTTCTTTAAATTTCCTGTTTCTGCAATAATTCCTATTATACTTATGTATCCTATACCTGTAATTTCAACAGCTTTTTCTACATAGTCAATTTGACTTGCTAATTCTATTAATTCTTTTTCTATTTCTTCACATTCTTTTAAAAGCTCTTGATATCTTTCGTATAGTCTTTTTATTTCTTGCTTAGTAAATTTATCAGGATTTATTCCATTGCTTTTTTTACATAATTCTTTTAATTTTTGAATATTACTTTTTTTAGAATAACGATTATTTTTTGTCATTATTTCAGTAAATGCTTCTAATGTCATATTTTTTATTTCATTAGGTAGTAACTCTCTTTCATATATTGGTTTGATACTTTCAGAAGTTATTTTATATACTTTTTCTATCTCTGGGAAATATTTATCATTCCATACATGTATTTTATTTTTAATTTTATTAATTTCTTTTTGTATGTCATCATAGATGTGATAACCAGAATATATATCTTGATATAATTTTTCTCTTTCTATTGGCTTTACATATTTCCCTTCAGACGTAAGTCTTGCTATTAACAAAGCATCCTTGGGATCGCTTTTTGTTGGATTTTGATCATATTGTTCTTTTGATTGTTTAACTGTATATGTTGGCATTAATACTGTTTCTTGACCACACTCTTTAAAATATTTATCAATGTTTAACCAATAATGTCCTGTCGGTTCAAATGCAATAATTACATCTGTTTTATTTTCCTCATACATTGCAGCCGTTATGTTGCAACCAATAATATCTAAATTTTCTGTTTTATCAAACCATACTTTATGATACACCTCCATCCCTCTAAAATCACAAAATCTTGCACAACACTTTGTTTTTCCTACGTCTATTCCACATATCAAAGTGTCTGGTGTAATTCTTTTGATTTTTTCTTCAACTCTCATAACATCATCCTCCTAGATTAATTGTATCAAATTTTGTATAACTTTACTTATCTAGTTTTTATTATAAGAGTCTTTCGATTACATTATAGATAATCTTGGAGAATTTTACCTTAGTTAATGGTTACAAAATATTACATTTTTGCAAGAAGAAAAAGGCCATTTGGGCCTTTGATTTCAAAATGGTAGCCTGTACGGGGTTTGAACCCGTGAATACGAGCTTGAGAGGCGCGCGTGTTAAACCACTTCACCAACAGGCCATGTCTTTGACTATTTAATAATATCATATTTTTGATGGTCTGGCAATAGTCAACTTTACAAAAAAATCAGATTATTATATACTTTTGCTTGTAAAGGGATTGATTTTATGGATAGTAAAATGAATTATTACGAACTGCTTGGAGTAGAAAGAACGGCTTCAAAGGAGGAAATTCAAAAGGCTTATAAAAATCAGATGAAGAAGTGGCACCCCGATATTAACAAATCGACCGAGGCACCAAAGATGGCAATTAAGTTAAATGAGGCTAAAGCTGTTTTATTAGATGACGATAAGCGAAGAAGTTATGATCTTTCGTTAGATCAAGATATAAATGAAAGTTATAACAAATATACAGGAAGGGAACAAACAAATAATTATACAAATACTCAAAATTCTCATACAAATACCCAGACAGATAATATCGATGATGATATGGTTACTAAATGGGAATATTTAAAAGAATATATGAAATATAGTAAAGATCCTCTTCCAAGAAAAATACTTGCCTGGATAGGAGTTTATTTGGAAACTTTCTTATGTTTTTTGATAAAGATTATTTTAATCGGTTTTGCCTATTTGAGTAGTGCGGGTAGTAATATTATTTTAAGTATATTCAGCAGATTATTTCCGTTTGCCTGTTTAATTTTGGTGTTTCTAATGTATTTGATTAATGATCAGGGGTTTGATAAGGTCATGGAAACAAATGGTCCTTTAGCAATAGGTATAGCAATATTTTTTGGACTTTATGTACTAGGACTTTTCTTACCAATACTTGCCAGGGCAATATTATCACCAAAGACATTTTACGTTTTATATAATAAAATAGATATTACCTTATTTAAGTGGTGTGTGGGATATAAAGATTAAAAAAGTGCGATTTTGATACGCACTTTTATTTTTTTCCAGGGCAAAGATACTTATAATTGCTTTTTTTAATCATCAAAAAAGACAATCTTTTGTTGATTGCCTTTATTTTATAAGCTCTAAAGTATCACGAGCGATCATTAATTCTTCATCAGTTGGAATAACGTATACAGCTACTTTAGAATCATCCGTGCTTATTTTAGTAAGCTCTCCGCGAACTTTGTTTTTCTCTTCGTCTATTTTTACTCCTAAGCAAGCAAGTTTTTCACAAACAAGTTTTCTTAAAATTGGACTTTTCTCGCCTACTCCAGCGGTAAATGCGATTACGTCAGCGCCGCCTAGACGAACATAATACTGAGCGATATAGTCGACTATTCTTTGAACATATTTATTGAATGTTAATATAGCTCTTTCATTCCCTTCAGTATATGCTGATTCAATATCACGCATATCACTAGATATTCCACTCATTCCTAATAAACCACTATGTTTATTTAAGTCGTTGATAATGTCGTCGATGGTTTTGTTTTCGGCTTCCATTACTGGTGGGATGATTGATGAATCAACGTCACCTGAACGAGTTCCCATCATAATTCCAGCAAGTGGGGTGAATCCCATTGAAGTATCGACGCATTTACCGTCTTTGATGGCAGTTATTGATCCACCGTTTCCGATATGACAGCTGATCAATTTAAATTTATCGGTTTTAAGTAAATCTTTAACTGTTTCGGTTATATAGCGGTGGCTTGTTCCGTGAGCACCATATTTACGAATTCCATATTTTTCATACCATTCATAAGGTACGGCATATAGATATGTTTCTTCGTCCATTGTTTGGTGGAATGCCGTATCGAAGACAACTGACATTGGAACGTTTGGTAAAGCTTTTCTGAACGCTTCAATTCCAAGCATATTAGCTGGGTTATGAAGAGGGGCAAAATGTTTGATTGATTCAAGTTTCTCCATTACTTCATCGTCAACTAATACTGATTTGTCAAATAAGTCCTTACCTTGAACGATACGGTGACCTACTCCACCGATTTCATCTAATGATTCGATGATATGCATACTAGTTAATTTATCTAATAAGATATTAACTGCGTCGGCATGAGTTTTTAAAGGAACTTCCTCTTTATATTTTTCACCGTTAAATTTAATGGTATAAAAACTACCATCGATACCTATTCTTTCGAATACACCACTGGCGATAACTGACTCATCGTCCATGTTAAATAAGCTGAATTTAAGTGAGCTACTACCAGCATTAATAGAAATTATTTTCATTTAAATACCTTCCTTCCTCTAATTATTATACTATAAGCTTTTAAATATTAAAAGTTTTTTTGAGGTTAATGTAATTAATTTATGACAATGTCATAGTTTTTATACATAAATATGAACTACTGAAAGATTCAATTAAATAAAATCATTAGATAAACTTGAAACTAAGACAATTAAATATCATTATATTTAGTTGATTAAAGATAAAAGGATTAGTTTATAAATGCTTATAAAAAGAATAATTTTTCTTGAAATTATATTACGATTTAAATTATTAGTTAATAATTTAGCGAACATTAATCTACGGTTTTAACTCTTATTTTTATTGTAAATGCTTATAATCGTTTGATTTGTTTAATTAATTTTTTGTTTTTTTTCTCACTCGACTCATTTGCATTAATTTCAATCAATAAATTCTTATCATAATAATATTTTTTAACCTCGTTCAAAGATTTACTATAATTAATCAATCTGTTTGTAGCAATCTTAAAATTATCATCCTGTCTTATAGTTGTTTTTCTGCCACAATTAGTACATTTTAAAATGCTATTCGAAAAACTTATATTACAAATCTGGCAAACTCTACGATTCAATAATCTTATCATAGCGTTTTCTTTAGATATGTTTAAATATAATACTTTCTCTAAAGAAACATTGCTGCTTTCAAACATTTTTTTTGCAATAATAACTTGCTTATAATTTGATGGAAAGCCTTCAATTATAAATTTTCTTTTATTAGATTGATTGATGAAAGAAATTATCCAATTACAATAAATATTGTCAGGTATATCTATACCTAAATTTACATAATTATCAATATAATATTTTTGATTTGGATTTGAAAGCTTTGATATCAGTATACCAGAAGATATTATATCTGTATTTTCGTCGGTTAGGCGTGATGATAGTGTGCTTTTCCCAGAACCTGGTAGGCCTATAACAAAAATTGCTTTTTTTTTTATTCATACTCTTCAAAAAGGCCTTTTCTTATCATCATTTCAGGCTTGCCCATATGTAATTCTGAAGAAACATTTAAGCCAAGTGAATCTATAAATGTTTGTATTTCTTTTTTTGTTTCTTTAATATCAACATCCTCATCTGTACACAATTCAACTTCCATAAAGTTTCCGAGTTTTTCGACTTCTTCAAGAACAATTTCGTATTTATCAGTTGAATATGATGTTTTGTTGTTTTTTATTATTAGTAGTTTTTTCAGCCCTAATGCTTTTATTATATTAATAATTTGTTTTTTATTTTCGACTTCGGTTTCATATTCATCAGAGTATAGCCATATATTATTATCATCAAATTTATCTATTTTATATGTTAAATACGTTTTATTATTTTGCTCTCTTAATCTAAAGCATTCATCAATTTGTAGTTTATCATTAGGTTTTAAATTCTTTCTCATTGGATCATAATAATATGTATCAATGGTTCGTTTTACACCATTGTTTTTAAATTTACTCATAATTTTTTTTGCTTGATTTATATCAGAATGTAACTCAACTAAAATTTCTATTTCTTTCATTTATTATTCAACTCCTTTAATATTTTCTTTAATGAATCTTTGGTGTCCCAAGTGATTCCCATTGCCATCCACCACATTTTCTTTTCTGTCGATAGAATATGAGTTGCTGCATCTCTTCCGAATAAATGTCCCATAACATTAACTGACTCTTCTAATGTATCAAAAATTAGTGGTATCTGTAGATTGGTTTTATACCATGTTAAATTGCAATTTCTAACGGTTTTAATACTTTTACTTCTTATATTTCGCCATTCCTCAAAACTATTTGCTTTTATATCATCAGGAATATATCTATACCACATTTGATTTAATTCGTCATTAAAAGTCTCGTCCCATCCTATAGTTATAAAAACACCATCATCTGTTAAATTATCATAAACAGCTTGCAATTCTTTTTTACATCTTTCTTTATCTGATATTTTACTTGGAAACCCAAAGGAACTTATTATTAATGAGGACTTTTCATTGTCAGGCAATTCAAAATTTTCAATTGTTGATTTGACTAATTTTATTTTATCAACATAATATTTTTGTCTGTCAATCGTTCTTTGCAAAAATTCCAACATTTGCGAGCTTAAATCTACTGAATATAATGTTCCAGAATACTTTAAATTATTTAAAATGTTTTTTGTTGTTCTTCCTGTACCACACGCTAAATCAATAGGGTTTACTATTTTTATTTTTTCTTTTTTTAATCTACTTACAATTAAGTTAAAGCATACATTTTCTATGTCTTCATTTTCTGAAAAAATGTTATATATGCTGGCATCCGCATACCATTTGTCAGAATCATCGCCGATTAAGCCATTCTCATTGACTATATATCTTTTAAAGATATTGCCTTTCTTTCTAAAATTGTCGTTTTTGATTTTATATATTGCTTTAGTTATTTCACCAATGACAGAACCGTTTTCTTCGTCCTGCAACATATTTTCGAGTTTTTTTATTTCTAATCCATTTCCTAACTCGCCCAAACCTCGAATGGCCATTTTTCTAATTAGTGGGTCATCATCTTTTAAACAATTTAGAAATTTATTGTAAAATATTTGTTTAGGGTCATCAGACATCGATTGAAAAATATAATATATTATTTCATAGTCGTTCGTTCTTGTTAGAATTTTTTCTATTTCTATATATATATCGTTATCATATAGCCGTAATCTACCAAAAAGCCATATTATATTTAATAATAGTTTATTGTCTTTTTGTTTGATTGCTGTATAAAATTTTTCTTTTAGTTTAGGATAAATTATTGTTCTTATTTCATAATTATTGGCATGAAGCAACAAAGAAATTACATTGCGCTTATCTTGTAAGTTTGAAAAGCAATCTTCTAAATTTTTTATGTTGTTTTTTTTCAAACTTCTTTTTAAATTATTTATAGCATTTTTGCCAGTTAATTTTTCTATTCCAAAAGCCGCTCTCCACCATGCTTCTGGATTCCTAGAATAATTTAATATTTCATATAAAAAATCAATAACCTTTTCGTTCTTAGTATTACTATCTCCAAGAGCCCAAGATATACCTATTGAATCATACAAGAAGGGTCTTTTGTTCATTGGCAAATTATCAATTGAATCCATTATTAAATTTATATTAAAATGTTGTATAGTACTTCCTATATTCCAATCGCATGCTTCTGTAATAGAATTAGAAACCATATAATTTAAAAAAGAATCTATAGCCGTTTTTTCGTTACTTTTTAATTCTTTGGACAAAGCTAAAAGATTTTTTTCACTGATTTTTGATGCGCTGAAGCTTGTATATTGATTGTTTTTTAAATCTTCAGCAAGTTGCTTAATATCTAAATCTTCCATAAAAATAAACGCCTCCCTAATAACATAACAAAATAAATCATTTATAAAATACCACTTTATACTACGAGTGTCAATAAAATATATGTTAATTTATAAAATGCTTTTAAATATGAAATACAAAATAAATTCGTTAATCAAAAAAAGAAAATGTGTTTAAAAAAATATGTATAATGGTGTTATTTTTTGGGGGATGAAATATTTTATGTTCTTTTTATCAATGTTAGAAAGAGAGTTATTTTCATAGAAAGTATTTAATAAAAATGATATAATGAAAGTAATTATAGGAGGGATAATTATGGCTTATATATCACTTAAGGGAATAAACAAAATCTACAAGATGGGAGAAGTTCAAATACAGGCTTTAAAAAATGCCGGCTTTACGATTGAAAAAGGCGAACTAGCAGTTATTTTGGGTCCTTCTGGTGCGGGGAAAACGACGGTTTTAAACATTTTAGGTGGGATGGATAGTTGTAATAGTGGAACAGTCGTGGTTGATGGAAAAAACATCGAAAAGTTAAGTAAGAAGCAACTTGTATTATATAGAAGGTATGATATCGGATTTGTCTTCCAATTTTACAATTTGGTTCAGAATTTAACTGCTTTAGAAAACTGTCAGCTAGCTTCACAAATATGCAAGGATCCTCTAGATCCGGCCGAATGTTTAAAGAGGGTTGGGCTTCAAGATAGAATGAATAATTTCCCAGCTCAACTTTCTGGCGGGGAGCAACAAAGGGTTGCGATTGCCCGGGCGATTGCGAAAAATCCGAAGTTACTTTTGTGTGATGAGCCGACTGGAGCTTTGGACAGTAAAACTGGCCGAAAGATTTTGGAACTTTTACAAGAGATGAGCCGAAAATACAAGATGACAACGATTATCATTACGCACAATTCTCAAATTGCCGAAATTGCCGATAGAGTTATCGAAATGAAAAATGGAACTGTAGTTAGCGAGAGAGTTAACGAAAATCCGAAGGATGTCAAGGAGATTGAATGGTAAATGTGGCTTTTATTTAAATCTTCTTTATTTAAAATTAAAAAGGCAATTGGCAGGTTTTTATCTGTTGTTTTGATTGTAGCTTTAGGAACGGGATTTTTTGCCGGGCTTAGGGAAGCTTCGCCCGATATGATACATACTATCGATAAATACTTTGACGACAGTAATTTAATGGATTTTAAGGTTACGTCGACAATGGGACTTAACGACGATGATATTAAATCGCTGGAAGAGCTCGACAATGTCGATAAGGTTATACCTACCTACTCTTTGGATGTGATGAGTAAGGGTAAGGCAATTAGGGTTCATGCGATTGAGGATGATGTAAACGAGGTCGTTTTGAAAGATGGCAGGATGCCAAAGAAGAGTTCTGAATGTTTGGCTGAAGATGGTAAATATAAAATTGGCGAGACGATTAATTTTGAACTGGATAATTTAGATGATTATATGAGCATAAGTTCGTGCAAGGTTACTGGGCTTATTACTACTCCTTTATATTTAGCTAAGGAAAAGGGAATCGCAAATATCGGTAATGGTAAGTTAGATTCATATGTTTATGTTTTAAAAGATGATTTTGTAATGGAATACTACACAGAAGCTTATCTTTTGGCTAGGGGAAGCAAGGATGAGCAAGCTTATAGTGACGAGTATAACAAGATGACTGAGAAGCTAGATAGCGAACTTGAGAAACTTAAACCGATTAGGGAAACTAAACGATATGAAGAAATTTTACAAGAAGCGATGGACGAGATAAACAAGGCTGAGGCAGAGATTAACAACGAACTTAATAGCGCAAGAGCAGAACTTGAGGCAGGCAAGAAATCTTTGGATGATAATTATAATAAGCTTATGGATTCAAAGGCAAAGCTCGATAGTGCGTTAAGTGATTTAAATAAGCAAGAACGTGACGGTATGAGTCAGATTGCTTCAGGAAGAAGTCAAATTACAGCAAGTAGAAATCAGATTTTGAATACTTTAAGTGGTTTTGGACTTGATGAGAGTGATTTAGGCAGTTATATAGATAATCTTAATAGTCAGATTCAAAATTGCAAGGAGAATTGTGATGTTTTATCTACTCAGTATCAAAGTTTAGTTCAGTTACAAAATGGATTAAACGAGTTAAATTCAAAAGAAGATGAAATAGATAAAAATGAAAGTACTTTAAAGAAAGAAATTTCTAATGGAAGAGATAAAATTAATAAGAATTACAAGAGTGTCAATGATGGCATAGCTCAGGTTCAAAGTGGTTATGATGAATATAATGCCGGGGTTTTAGAACTTGAGTCAAGAGAGGATGAGGCTAATCAAAAGATTGCTGAAGAGCGCGAAAAATTAGATTTAATAGAAAAACCAGTATGGTATTTACTCGATAGAACAAGTAATAATGGATATACTAATTTCTATGATGATGCGAGTAAGGTCGAAGCTATTTCAAATGTATTCCCGATTTTCTTTATTTTAGTCGCAGGGCTTATATGTCTTAATACTTTAGGAAGATTAATCGAGGAAGAAAGAAGCGAGATTGGTATTTTAACTTCGCTTGGATATAGCAATTTCAAAATTACTTTAGGTTATATATTTTACTGTTTAATCGCGACAATTATTGGAGTTTCAGTAGGTCTTTCAGTGGGCTATTATTTAATTCCTTCGGTTATTTATGGAATTTATAATTCTAATTATGTAGTTCCTGATTTGATTATTGGAGCTAAACCTGTTTCATATACAGTTATTTTACTTTGTACTTCGGCTTTAATGGTCTCAGTGGCAATTTACGTATGTCTTAGGGAGCTTAGGGAAAAACCAGCAGTACTTCTTAGACCGAAGGCACCTAAAGAAGGTAAAAAGGTTTTACTTGAAAGATGGAAATTTGTCTGGAATAAACTTAGTTTTACTTGGAAGATTACAATTAGAAATATATTTAGGTATAAAAAAAGAGTTTTCATGACGATAATCGGAGTTGCCGGGTGCACGGCCTTATTGCTTACTGGTTTTGGTTTACGGGATGGTATTAATAGTATTGGTGATTTACAATACGGAAAGATTTTAAAGTACGATGTTTTGGTTTCACTAAGTGAAAATACTGAAGACATTAGTGACGATTTACAGAGTGTTTTGGATGAAAACGATATTACTTCCCCTACTTTAATTAATCAAGAGGCTTTTACTTTTGAGGCTAATAATAAAACTAACGATGTATATATGCTGGCGTTCAAGGATAAAGATAAGATTAACGATTATATAAGTTTAAATGACTATGAAACTGGGAAGAAGCTTTCTTTACCTAATTACGGTGCGTTTATAACTGAAAAGATGGCAAGTTTACTCGGAGTAAGTAAGGGTGATTCGATTAAAATAAGAGATACCAATAATAATTTACATGTTATTTATGTAGCTGGTATTTGTGAGAATTATGCGATGCATTATATTTATATGAGTTCAGAATACCGCGAAAAGGTATTTGATAGTGATGACTACAACATGATTATGGGTAATTTAAGTAGTGATAAATACGATGATATCGCAACTAATTTGCTTAAAGAAGATAATATTAATGCGGTTAATTATACTAATGATAATATCGAGACTTATAATTCGATTATCGATGGACTTAACAGTATTGTCTATTTGATTATTGGAGCTGCCCTACTTTTAGCAATTGTCGTTTTATATAACCTGCTTATTATAAATATGAATGAAAGAAAAAGAGAAATTGCCACATTTAAAGTTTTAGGATTTAAAAACAAAGAAATTTCAAGTTATGTATATAGAGAAACTATTATATTAACACTTATAGGTATTGCCGTAGGTCTCGTTTTAGGAGTAATGCTTGATCAATATGTAATTATTACGGCTGAGACTGATGAAATAATGTTCTTAAGAACGATAAGTGTTTGGAGTTTCGTATTTGCGACAGTTTTGACTATTGTGTCTTCAATTATTGTAGAATTATTTACTTATAATTATTTAAGAAAAGTGGATATGATCGAGTCCTTAAAGGCTTTGGATCAATAATCCACTTTTTTTATGTAACTATAATATTATCCAATAATGAATGGGTCATTTTCTGTTCCACTTCCACTTAGTGTAAGACTGGAGGTTAAATATAATGCAGGCCGAACACCGCGAGAATAACGTGCACCGTCGTAGCTGAGATAGCCGCCGAGGTTGGCATTCCAAACAAGGTACGAGTAACCAGTGTAAGGCGACAAAGTCCACCAAGTTGTTCCACTTATATACATCCAGTTAGTATTTCTGCATGTAGTATAAGCCGAATTATTTGTACTATGTGTTCCGCATGTTTCCATATCACTATTGGCCATTAAATAATCACTTGCACTTATAAGGCCAATACTTCCGTTCCATTTATAACTATTTTCGCCTGTTATTTGTCCTTGTAAATCATTATTATTATAAGTTACACTCCCTATACTAAAATCATGATTTACTATTTTATCTTTATTAGCTGTTATACTTTTATAATATTCGTCATTTAAATATGTAAGCATTTCACTATCGATATCTACGCTTCCTGAGTAATTTCCGTTTGCAAATTCGACCGGACTTCCTACCATATTCGTTGTGGAACTCCATACATTACAGCCATACGTTGTGGCAGATCCTTGTGAACAATATCCTGTCGTTCTTGTACCTTGACTATCAAATGCCCTTGTTTCTGGAAGTACCTCATTTCTTAATATTTTATATGTTCCATCTGCTTCTTTAGATATTATTCTCCAAAGTTCATTATTAAACATAATATAATTATTTGGGTCTGTTCCTTTATAAATGCATTTTTATAAATGCATTTTTCATTTTCATATTCGTCTTTATATAGACCGTCTCCTTCAGTTACTGTGTTTATCGTAATTTCTCCTATTTTACAGGTTGGCATAATATTACCTTTCACTTTTAGAATTATGTTTGTTTGAAAGGCGGCATAACTGCTTGTCATTATTATTAAAAACAGAAATACACTTATAATTATTATTCTCTTTTTTCGTTTCTCTCTTTTTCTTCTTATTTTTCGCATAAAATCACCTATTCTAATGTACAATTCCATTGTACACTCCCCCCAGAAAAATCAACTTTTTAGGGGGTTGATGTAATTTTCACATTTTTATTTTTGTGTTTTAGTTACATTAATGGTTTTTATATAATAAAAAATTCTGAAATTAATCAGAATTTAATTTAAATCTTCTTTGTTATATATGAAATCAACTATGTTTACATTGTGAATTCCGTCGACATTTTTTTGGAAAATCATATCTGATGTAAATAAATATCTTGGATACATTTCTTTAATTTCATAAAATGG
>DVFV01000092.1 GCA_018713045.1 Candidatus Coprosoma intestinipullorum
TAAAAAAACTTTGGGAAAATCCTAATAAAGACAATGGCTTGACAAATCAAAATATTACTTTATCTAGTGATGATTATGATTACTTAATTTGTATTTATAAACCATATTTTTCATGGAAAATCATGTGTTCATCAGCAACGATTAAAGGATATGGTTTTTCTTTAAATTATGCTGCAGCCGCACAAATATCTGATGGAATAAATTGGAAAATTGGAAATTTTACAAGGAAAATAACTTGTATCAACGATACCACTTATAGTATTGAAAATAATGAATTACACACTCCAAATGGTGATCAATATGGAGAAAATGGTACTCAATATGGTTGGTGGTGCGTTCCTATTATGGTTTTAGGCGGAAAATTTTAGAAAGAGAGGTTAAAAATATGGAAATAATACCAATTGTTTTAAACTGGCTCGTTCCGACATTATTAACTGCTATTTGTGGTTTTATGGCTAAACTTTATAAAAACAATAAAAATATGCTAAACAAAATAAATTCCGACAATGGAGAATTTAAAGATAGTATAAGGCTTTTGTTACGAAGTCAAATTGTAGGAAAATGTGAACAATGGCTTGATGTAGGATACTTGCCAAACAGTGTAAGGTCTTGTTTAGAAGATATGTTTGAAGAATATACAAAATTAGGCGGTAATCATGGCGTTAACTTCTTAGTAGAACAATGTTTTGAATTACCACCAAAGAAGGAGGAATGATTTATGAAGATGTCAAATAAAGTATATGATGTTTTAAAATTTATTGCACAAATTGTTTTACCAGCTCTAGCTACTTTTTATGTAACTATTGCTGGTCTTTGGAATTTACCATATCCAAAGGAAATTTCAGGTACAATAATGGCAATTGATACATTATTGGGTGCTTGTCTAATGATTTCTAGTGCAAATTATAACAAGGACGGTGAATAGCATGAACGTAAAAGTCACAAAAGACAACGTATGCATTATCGAAAGAGGTAACGTTCACGAGGGCGAGTATAAAATTAACGAATTATCGTTCGACTTCTCAGAAGAGTACACGTCGGATTTAGTGATAAATGCGGTATTTACGAATGAATTAGGCAAGGCCTATCAAATGTCTATTATAGATAACAAATGTCACATACCGGCCGAAATTCTGGCTGATACAGGGCAAGTATTATTAGGTGTTTATGCTTATAAAATAAATGGGGAAGAACTAGAATTACGCTATAGCCCTTTTCCAACCTCATTTAATGTTATTAGTGGTTCTTACGACTCTACCGCAGAAGAAAGCCAAGAAATAACACCAAGCCAGTTCGAACAATACATGCAAGCCTTGAACGACGGCTTAAATCAAGTCAAAGACTCAATAAGTGAGTTAAATCAAGCGACAGATAACGCGAACGATTTAGTAGATGAGATAAATCAAAAACTAGAAAATGGTGAATTCATTGGCCCGCAAGGACCTCAAGGTCCTCAGGGAGAACAAGGACCAGAAGGTCCTCAAGGTCCAAAGGGTGACCCAGGCGAAGTCACCGAAGATACGTTAGACAACATCGTTTCAAAGCAAACCGCCACTGATAGTATTATAAATATAAATGACGCCTTGAAATACAAAAGTTTCGGTTTTAAGGTCGATGGGAATTATCATCAAGAAACCACAACTGGTAAACAGCTATTTAATGTTAATGACAAGTACAGCGTTTATGATGGCTTTACTGTTGATGAAGATGGTTGGATAACAATAAATGTTAATAATACAACAGGTCAAAGTGTTGTTTATGCTAATTATTTTACCAAAAACTTAAATTTGAAGCCAAACACAGATTACAATGTATTTTTAGAAGTTAAAAGTGTTTCTGGAAATGGGAATATACGCATTAGTTCAAAAATGGTTACAGAAGAAGTACAAACAGAAGGTCAATTTGTTACTTACTGGAATTACAATTTAACTCAATTAAGTAATGATAAAATTTATAATAAAATTTGTACTTCAATAGGTGAAGAAGAAATGGATAATGTAAAACATGGAATAAGAAGTTTTGTGTCTTTCGACGTTGGGCAATCTGGTTCCATTACATTCAGAATTTCAGTCATTGAAGATACTTCTGTAACACCAGAAAATTTTGTTTATGAACCATATACAGGCGGTATAGCTAGTCCTAATCCTAATTATCCGCAAGACATTACAGTTTTTGATTTTGATAAAATCACTAAAATAGGCCAAAATTTATTTAACTATCAAGATGTAAAAGAAGTTAATAGTGCTTATTCAGTCGATGAAGACGGTTGGATAACTATAAATGTTGATAACACAGATGGTTCTAAAGGTTCTTACTATAATTACTATACCAACAACATTTTATTAAAGCCTAACAAGGATTATAATGTGATATTAGAAGTAAAAGATGTAACTGGTAACGCTGGCATTGCTGTTGTAAGTAGATGGAGTCCATCTCAGGGACAGTTTTCAACTGGATTTGAAAAAAAGTTTACTGATTTACAATCTGGTAAAATTTATAACAAAATATGCACGACGCTATCTGACTTTTCTCAGATAAAGGTTTCGCTTAGAACTTTCTGTACGTTTAATACGGGTGAAAGTGGTTCAATAACATTTAGAATTTCAGTATTAGAAGACACTTCAATAACTCCAGAAAATTTTGTTTATAAGCCATATCAAGAAACAAATTACTTAATTGATTTACAAGGCAATGAAATGGTTAGTTTACCAAACGGAATTAAAGATGAACTTCAAATTGATAAAGAAGGTAATGTAAATTTAATTAAAAATATTGGTAAAAAAATATTTAATGGAATAGAACAAGGTTGGTGGTTAAAAGGAACTAATCAGTTTAGAATTAATTTACCAGGATTAAAACAATGGGGAAGTCTTTTATCTGATAAATTTATTGATAAAAATTCTAACGAAATAGGCACTATGTTAGCATATTATCCAGAATTTATATGGTTTATTGCCAAAGAGACAACACTTGAAGATTGGCAAAATTATATTGAAAACAATCCGATAACAGTTTACTACGAACTAGCCGAGCCACAAACTATATCGTTAGGCAAACTATCAGATTTAATCACAACAGAACAAGGTTCAAACACCTTTGCTATAAATGGTAATATTGATACAAATATAAGCACTACTTATGCATTAGACGTTAAGAAATATATAGACAATAAAATTTCAACCGTATCACAAGCGGTTATAGAACAGGAGTGATTTAAATGTATGAGATTTTTAAAAACATATTAAACGGTAAAGATTATGAACTTGTAGATATTCTCAATAAGATTGACGAATACTACATCAAATCAAAATTATCTAAAGAAGAAAAAGAAGAACTTGAGGAAGAAGCTAGGAAGAATGCAAATCCAGTTAATTCATATGCTGATTTTCAAACACAGATAGATAATTTAGCAGAAAAAATTAAAGAGTTACAAGTAACAGTAAATGCAAATGCTCAAGGAATGAGTGCAATAAAAGAAGCGGTTGAAAAATTAGGCGGAGTACTTACGCCGCCTGAAGAACAACCAGCTGAAGACGAATACCCAGAGTATGTTCAACCAACAGGAGCTCACGACGCTTACCATGTTGGTGATAAAATTACTTATAACGGTAAGAAATATGAATGTATTTACGACGGTTGCGTGTGGGACCCGAAAGTTTATAAAGACGGTTGGAAAGAAATAGAGAAGGAGGAAGAATAAAATGCAAAAAAGAGGTATAGATGTTAGTAAACATCAAGGAAATATCAATTGGAGCAAGGTAAAGGCAGACGGCATAGAATTTGCTATATTGAGAATAGGATATGGTGGTTCTGCTCCTGTTAAGGACGAGCAATTCGAAAATAACTATAATGGAGCTACCGCAAATGGTATCCCTGTTGGAATATATCTTTATTCCTATGCAGATACCGAAGATGAGGCAAAATTAGAAGCTAATTCAGTATTAAACTGGCTTAACGGTAGGCATTTAGACTTGCCAATTTACTTTGATATCGAGGATAAAAAACAACTCAATATAAGTAAAGAAGCACGCAATAACTTATGTAAAATCTTCTGCGATATTATAGAAAATGCCGGCTACTGGGCAGGTATTTATTCTAATAAAGACTGGGCAGTTAACAAAATTGACGGTAAAGAACTTGGCAAGAGATATACGTATTGGATTGCACAATATAATTCAAAATGCACTTACGACGGCGAATATGCTATTTGGCAGTATAGTTCATCTGGTAAAGTTAACGGAATTAGTGGCAATGTTGATATGAACTACATGTATAAAGAAGTAGGTGGAAGCTTATCATCAAGTTCTACAAGTTCTAAGAAATCTAATGAGGAAATCGCCAACGAAGTAATTGCAGGAAAATGGGGTAACGGGAACGATAGGAAAAATCGTCTGAATGCAGCCGGATATGATTATAATGCCATTCAAAATATCGTTAATGCAAAATTAGGCTACACTCAGACAAGCTATTATAAGAAATATAATGGTTCAAGTGTTAGCTTGGTTGATGCATTGAAAGCAATTGGCGTTGACAGTTCATTATCAAACAGAAAGAAGATTGCTAAAGCAAATGGCATTTCTAATTATTCAGGAACTGCCAGTCAAAACACGAAATTACTTAATTTACTTAAACAAGGTAAATTAAAAAAATAATTTTATGAACACAGTTAAATACCATTAAACAGCATTAAATATTAAATAAGACCTAGGCTATAAGCTTAGGTCTTTTTTTGTTGCTTTAATTTATATATATAATTTTTTCCAAAATTTTTAATAAAATCATCAAGACTATGTGTTTTTATATATTCTTTTTGAAACATTACTTTATATTTCAAATTTAGCATTATGTCATTATGAAATTTTTGATGGCATTCATGACACATAGGAGCAACCATTCCTAATTTCATAGATGTTTGCCTATATGCACCACTAAATATTTCATTTTTTTCTATACCTATTTTAGAACCGCATTCACAACATTTTGTCATATCATTATAAATAATACTATATCTATTTTTTTCACGCTTGGCTAGCTTATTAGTACGTTGTTTAAGGGTTTTATATTGTTTATATTCTTTATTAGGACAACCTTTACAGTCTTCATAATTTATCATTTGTTTTTTTAAAACGCAATAAAAGTATAATTTACCTTGTTTTCTTCTTTGTCTGAAATTTTTGCAATTCATATTAAGAAATACGAGATAAATACGAGATAAAATATATAAAATAACATAAAACCCTTGAAAAACAAGGGTTATTTTCATAATGGTGCTGGAAACAGGACTTGAACCTGCGACCTGCTGATTACGAAACAGCTGCTCTACCAACTGAGCTAATCCAGCATTTTTGTCACATAAATATTATATACCATTTTAATAGTTTTGGGTAGGCTTTTTTTAATTTTTCTCACAAGCTAAATATACTTTTTTTACACGCTTTAAATATACTTTGAAAGTGAAATGAAAGAAAAATGTATATAGTAAAAAAAAGCTTAAATTAATATTAAAAGACATATTGGAAGAAATGTTTGAATTGGACTTATCGTTTTGGCAATCGCGCGAGCTTTGGCTTATGATTCCAAAACTATTTTAGGTGATGAGCCGACAGGCAATTTGGATAAAGAGACTGAGACCGAAATTTTAGATATTTTTACAAATTTGGCTCACGAAGATAATAAATGCGTGATTATAATTTCACATTCTAGTAGTGTAAAGGAAAAGGTCGATGTCGTTTTAAATTTGAAAGAAGGTCATGTGGTTAATTCTTCTAGGAAGAGTTAATTATGACTTTTTTTCATTTATTTTTTGTTGTATAATTTAAGGAGATGATTTGTAGGTGATATTATGTCAGTAATTAAAGTAATGGATGAGCTTCTTGCCAATAAGATTGCAGCTGGAGAGGTTGTCGAAAGATGTGCGTCTGTAGTTAAAGAGCTTGTGGAAAACAGTATCGATGCAGGATCAACAGAGATTAAAGTTGAGCTTGAGGATGCAGGAACGAGAGAGATTAGAGTTACCGATAATGGTAAGGGAATGGATGAGACTGATGCGATTTTGGCTTTTTCGAGACATGCAACTAGTAAGATAAGAGACGAGGATGATTTATTTAGGCTTCAAACTTTAGGGTTTAGAGGCGAGGCTTTAGCTTCAATTGCGGCAGTTAGTAAGGTCGATTTAAGGACGAGTATGGGGGAGATTGGAACTCATGTCGTTATAAATGGTGGGAAGATTTTAGCTGTAGAAAAAGGAGATGCGAGAAGGGGAACAATCATAACGGTTAGCGAACTTTTTTACAATACGCCAGCTAGACTTAAGCATATGAAAAGTTTATATACGGAACTTGCGAGTATTACCGATTATATGAATAAGCTTTCTCTATCGAGACCAGATATCAGGTTTGTTTTAAAGAATAACGATAATTTGATTTTAAGAACGGATGGTTCGGGAAATTTACTTAAGGTTATTCAAAGTATTTATGGAAATGATGTAGCTAGAAGGATGATTCCGATTAAAAACGAAAATGCCGATTATATTATTTCAGGTTATATTTCACTGCCGGAAATTCATAGGTCAAGCAGGAATAATATGGTGACGATTGTCAATGGCCGGGTCGTTAGAAATCAAGAGATAAATAGGGATATAAACGATGCTTATCATTCTTATAAACCGGATAATAGGTATCCAATTACGGTTATAAATATCGAGGTTGATCCAAGTGTGATCGATGTAAATATTCATCCGACGAAAATGGATATTAAATTCAGTAAGATGGAAAGTTTACTTTCTTTAATTAGGGAAACTGTTGTTTCAGCAATTACGGGAAGGACTTTAATTCCTGAGGTTCGGAAAGAAGATCCTGTTAAACCGAGATATGAGAATATGATGTTTAATTTGGAGAGACATGGTTCAAAAGAAGTTGTTCCCGAACATATCGATTTGCCTGACGAAGAGATTTTAACGAATAGTTTTGAAGAGGTTAAAAGTGAGATAAGAGAGCGGGAAGAATATGAAGCGACTAAGACAGAACTGATGCCAGAGATGTGGCCGGTTGGGTTGGTTCATGGAACTTATATTGTTGCTCAAAATGAAAAGGGAATGTATTTAATCGATGAGCATGCGGCTAAGGAGAGGTGCAACTACGAAAGGTTTAAGAAGATGATGGGTAATCCAAAACTTGCTAGTACGCCGCTTTTATTTCCAATTACGATAGAACTTTCAAATGAAGAGTTTATGATTTTGAAAGAAAATATGGATATTTTAAGAGAACTTAAATTCGATATCGAAGAGTTTGGGGTCAATTCGGTTATCGTTAAGGAACATCCAGCTTGGATTCCAGGAGATATGGTAGAAGAGGATATTCGAAGGATAATAGAAATTGTAATTCATACACAAAAGAAGTTCGATATCGAAAAGTTTAACGAAAGTGTGGCAACTATGATGAGTTGTAAGCATGCGATTCGGGCAAATACGAATATTACTTTAGATGATATGGAGGCTTTAATTGAGGATTTAAGAAAGTGCAAGAATCCATTTAACTGTCCACACGGAAGACCTTCGACGATATTTTATTCTAATTATGATTTGGAGAAGCTTTTTAAACGGAGTGGATTTGACACTAAAAAATAGGACTTTTATTTTTTATTTATAGATGTTATAATTTTTTTAAAGAAAGAACGTGAAGAGAATGACGTATTTAGATTATAGTGCGACAACACCGGTAATAGATGAGGTTATGGAGAGTTTTATAAAGGCATCAAATTTTATCGGCAATCCTAATTCGCTTCATATGCTCGGAAGAGAAGCTAATAATTTAATAGAGGCATCGACTAAGCAGATAGCATCTTTACTTGGAGTAGATAGGGATGAGATAATTTATACTTCTGGGGCAAGTGAGGCTAATAATACGGTTATTAAATCTATGGAAATTTACAAGAATAGAGGCTGTGAGATTATTACGACGCAGCTTGAACATTCTTCGATTTATGAGCCACTTAAATATATGGAAAGTAAGGGCTTTCGAATTAAATATGTTCCTTTGGAGAATGGAGTTGTTTCTATTTCGGCTTTAGAGAAAATGATAAATGACGAGACTGTTTTAGTAAGTATAAGTATGGTCAATAGTGAAACGGGGATAAGACAGCCAATTGAAGAGATTGGGGAAGTGCTTAAGAAATATCCTAAGGTAATGTTTCACAGTGATATTACACAAGCTGTCGGGAAGGTACCATTTTCTTTAGAAAATGTCGATTTCGCTTCGTTTTCAGCTCATAAGTTTTTTGGAATTAAAGGGATAGGCGGACTTATAAAACGCAAAAATATAAATATGGAGCCGCTTATTCACGGAGGAAAGAGTACAACGGCGTTTAGAAGTGGAACGCCACCAACGGCTTTAATCGTTTCGATGGCTAAGGCTCTTAGACTTAGTTATGAGAATATGGATGAGGATATTTTAAGAGTAAAAAAATTAAACGAAAGAATTCGTGATAGTTTATCTAAGTATAAGGATGTTTATATTAATAGTAATGAACATTCTATTCCCCATATTTTAAATATAAGCATTTTGGCTTTAAAGCCCGAGACATTTATGCATAGTTTGGAAGAGAATGAGGTTTATGTTTCGACTAAGAGTGCATGTTCAAGCGGTGATATTTCAGGGGCAGTTAAAGCGATTACTTTGGATGATAGACGCGCTTATCACAGTATTCGAATAAGCATTTCGAGGATAACGAGTGATAAAGATATAGATGAATTTTTAAGGGCTTTTTCGATAAGTTATAGAAAGTTAGAGGGTTAGTTTATGAAAAAGGTAATTTTAGGTTTATTTTTGTTTTTACTTATTCCGTTTGGCGCTAAAGCGGAGGTTGTGGTCAATTTATTTTATGGTGATACTTGTGGTTTTTGTCATCAGGAGAGACTTTATTTGGATTCACTCGAGAGACAGTTTGGCGACAATATAAGGATTAATGAATATGAGGTGTGGAATAACTCTTCGAACAATAATTTGATGCTTAAGGTTCGAGACAAGTTAAATGATAAGGGTGATGGCGTTCCTTATACGGTTATTGGAAATATGACGTTTACAGGTATTAGTGAAGAGATAAAGGACGAAATTAGAACGACGATTTTAGATAACTTGAAATATCCAAAGGTAGATATTGTCAGTTATATTAAAAATGGTGAAGATATTCCAAGTGATCTCACACTAGATGAGGATAGAGTTTTGGATTTGCCGGTACTTGGTGAGGTCAATTTAGATGAGACGAGTCCTTGGCTTTTGTCATTTGCCATGGGGGTTATGGATGCGTTTAATCCATGTTCTATTTGGATAATTGTCGTTTTACTTGGATTATTGTTAGCAGTTTACGATAAGAAGAAAAGGTTTAGATTAGGTTTAGCTTTTGTGATTATTTCTTCTTTGGTTTATTTGATATTTATGCTGACAAATGTCAATATGGTAATCGGTGAAGTTCCACTTATGGTTTTAAGATTTGGAGTAAGTGTGGTTTTAATTATTGCAGGTGCGTTATTTATCGATTCGTTTATGAAATTCGAGAAGAAGGATAAGAGTTATTTAGGACGTCTTCAGGCTTTGACCGATAAGAAGGAGATGCCGATATTTGTAATTATTATGGCAGCTTTAGCAATGGTAATCAGCACGGTCCAAATTGCCGGTTCCGGAGGGATGCCTGTTTTATTTGAAGTTATGGCAGACATTAACGGTTTAAGTGGTGTGACTTATGCTTTAGCTATATTTAACTATATTATAAGTTTCTTCCTTATCAGTTTAGCTTTGATGTTTATTATGACGAAGCTTATAGATAGGCTTGTAATGAATACGACTTTAAGAGCTTATTCGAGACTTATCGGTGGGGTTCTTATACTATTGGCGGTTGCTTTCTTGATATTTTTCCCAGAAGTACTTAGATTTGTTGCATAAAGGTGGTTTAGACCATCTTTTTGTTTGTTTTTTTATTAATTTAAGGTATAATATTTATTGGTGATAGAAAATGTTTGAAAATTTAGGAGATAGACTTCAAAATGCACTTAATAAGATAAAGGGTTATGGAAAGATAACTGAGGATAATATTAGTGAGGTTACAAGAGAGATTAGACTGGCTTTACTCGAGGCTGATGTTAATTATAAAGTTGTTAAAGAATTTATAAACAATGTCAAAGAGAAGGCTTTGGGTGAAGAGGTTAAGAAGAGTTTAAAACCCGGTGAGGTTTTTGTAAAAATCGTCAAAGATGAGCTTGTCGATTTGCTTGGTAAGGAAGATGAGCCTTTAATCGTGGTTAAACCGATGACCATTTTAATGATGGCAGGTCTTCAAGGTAGTGGTAAAACGACGACGGTTGGGAAGCTTGCTTTATTACTTAGAAAGAAGTATGGTTTAAAACCTTTAATGGTAGCTTGTGATGTTTATCGTCCGGCTGCAATCGATCAGCTCGAGCAGTTAGGCCGTGAGCTTAATATTCCGGTTTATAGCGAGGGTCAAGGTGATCCAGTAGAGATTGCGAAAAATGCGGTAGAGTATGCGAAGAATAACGGATACAATTATGTTTTAATCGATACGGCTGGTAGACTTCATATCGACGAAGGTTTGATGGAGGAGCTTCAAAAGATAAATGAAGAGGTTAAGCCTAATGAGATATTACTTGTCGTCGATAGTATGATGGGCCAGGATGCGGTTAATGTGATCGAAGGATTTAACGATAGACTTCCGATTACGGGAGCCGTTTTGACTAAGCTTGATGGCGATACTAAAGGTGGAGCTGCTTTATCAATTAGACATCTTACAAATATTCCAATTAAATTTATCGGTGTTTCGGAGAAAATGGACGGGTTAGAGGCTTTCCATCCTGAGAGAATGGCCAATAGGATACTCGATATGGGCGATTTGATGGGTATGATCGAAAAGGCCGAGGGCGTATTTGACGAGGAAGAGACGCTAAAGGCTGCAAAGAAGCTTCAAAAGGGTAAGTTCGATTTGGAGGATTTTTTAACTCAGCTTGGTCAGGTTAAGAAGCTTGGACCTCTTGAAAATTTAATCAAGTTAATTCCAGGAGCAAAAAAGATGGGACTTAACAATGTGAGTATCGATCCAAAACAGATGGCTCATATTGAGGCGATTATTTTATCGATGACGCCGGCTGAGAGAAGAAACCCGGATATTTTAAAGGCAAGTAGGAAAAGAAGGATTGCGGCTGGTTCAGGCCGTTCAGTAGAAGAAGTAAATAGACTTTTAAAACAATTTGAGCAAATGAAGGTTATGATTAAACAGATGAAAAATGGTAATTTGAAGATGCCTTTTTAGGAGATGACTAACTATAAGAAGTCAAGTAATTTTCTTCAAAAATCTTAAAAAGATTTTTATTCCACTACAAAAAGATTTTAAAAAAAGAATTTTTTAAAATTTTTAGTAGTGATTATAGTGATATAAAATTAACACCATTATTTTATATCAGAATTAAATTTAATATTTTCAGATTCTAATTTATAAATAACTCTAACAAGTTTTTTTGCAACATGGGTTAAGGCAACTCTATGAGATTTACCTTCGTTACGTTTTTTATAATAGAATTCTGTGAATATAGGTTCATGCATAAAAACATAATCCGCAGCATTCATAAGAAAATATCTTAGATGCCCAGAACCATGTTTAACCATGTGACCAGTGTGAGATTCAGTTCCTGATTGTGAGATACTAGGTTCTATACCAGCAAATGCAACACAAGCATCTGCAGATTTAAATCTAGATAAATCACCAAATTCAGAAATAATTCCCGCACAAGAAATATAGCCGATTCCTTTAATAGAAAGAGTTGGGGGATTAAGATCTTTGATAATAGTCTCAATTTTATTTTCAAGTTTCTTTATTTCTACTTCAATTTGAGAATGAAGATTAAGTAAAGATTCTAATTTTGTTTCAAATATATCATTTGAAATGCCGATAGAGTTTTTAGCAAGTTCTTTAAGTTTAATAAAATTAGCAGAAGTAAACTTACCTCTAGATGCTTTTCTAATTGAATCAAAATCTTTCATATTTTTGATTTTATTTGCAGTTTTATATTTACTTAAAATATATAAACTAGTCTTAGAAAAAGTATTATTAAAGAAAGGTTTAAATTCAGGAAAAATAATATCAAGAGTATTAGTAATTTGAACTTCATAATAAGAACGTTGTTTAACTAATTTTTCTCTCATTCTTGATAAAGACTTTAAAGAATATTTGTGATAAAATTGTCTTGGATGGGGTTTGTAATCCACAGATATAAGATATTTTGTAATAAGCATAGCATCTTTCTTATCTGTTTTAGTTCTTCTTAAGGTTTGTGTGGAAATAAATCTTTTAACAAGAGCTGGATTAAATTCCATAAAAGAATAATTATTCTTTTCAAGGAATAGCTTAAGGTTCATACCATAATGACCTGTAGCTTCAAATCCTATCCTAATTTCTTGATTGTTATCTAAAGATTTTAATAAATTAAGTAATTGATTAAATCCTTCATTGGTGTTTGTGAAAGATAAATTTTCTTCAATTACTTCTCCTGTTTCAGTACAAATGAAACAGTCATGTTTGTATTTTGAAATATCAATACCAACAAAATACATTTAAAACACCTCCAATTAGTTTTTTGATGCACTGTATGTTTTACACAAGACTTTTATTTATGTATTCACGTAGGATATAAAACGTCATAAGCGTTAACTAACTAATTACCAATAAAAATAAAAGCCTGTGGTAGTTGTCATCTCCAACCAGTCAAGCTGTAAAAATATAGGTACAAATCCACAGTGCATAAATATTATAACTCAATTCAGTTATAGTATAAAAATTATAAAGAAAGGAGTTTCTAATATATGTGAAAAAATCACATAATTAGATTATACGTG
>DVFV01000093.1 GCA_018713045.1 Candidatus Coprosoma intestinipullorum
TCATTTTATTAATAGTTTCATTAATGATTCTATGCCTAAAAAAATAGTACTCAATCTTTTTATAGATTAAGTACTTCAACCAAAATATTTGGCAAGTACTTTAGACATTGTTTAAGTACTCCCTTTTATTATATGAAGTTTCCTTCATCTATATACATTGTAACACATTCTCCCTAGTTTTACAATACAAGCATTTTAAAAAATTCATAGAAAAGACAAGACTTTCTAATCTTGCCTTAATCATCATTCTACTTATTCTTCTATTGCTTAAATCTCCTTAAGCATTTACACTAATATAAACAACTTCTATACTTCTTAAAATATTATTAAAATAATTAATCACTCATAGGCTTTTCTAGAAAAACAATTTCTTTTTTTTCTAAATCAACTCTCACTTTTTGTCCCATAGGAAATATACACATAGGTGCAGTGTGACCAATATTAACATTGTATAAAATTGGTAAATCAGGCCTATTTGCTTCTTCAGAAATAAGTCTTTTATATACCTCTTTATATTCTTCATAATATTTTTCATTTTGAGGTTTACCTACAATAATTCCATTAATCTCATCAATTATTCCTTGAGCAATTAAATTACGTAAATAATATTCGATATAATCAGGTTCTGGTTCATCTTCACTAGTTTCTAAAAATAATATCTTACCTTTCCATTCATCTTTATTTGGCCATATATCTGTTCCAATAAACATTGGAAAAACATCAAAACATCCACCTAATAATTCGCCTTCACAAATACCTTTACCTTGTAAAATTTCATATCCGTGTTTTTCCTTATTCATTTTTCTTTTTACGTTATCATATTCAGCATTTGCCCAATCTAAATATTCACTTGTCCACTCTGGACTAGAAATAATTTTAATATTTTCCTCATTTTGAAACAACACTTCTTTAACATATTTTTTCGTATAATCATGCATTTCATAATTTTCGGCAAACTCACCCATCACAGATGGACCATAATACGAAGTAACTCCCGCTTTATACATCATAAAATGATTAACTGTTGTATCAGAATACCCCATAAAAACTTTTGGATTTTCTTTTATAAGGTCATAATCAATGTAAGGTAGTAATCTAACCGTATCAGCCCCACCTATATTGCATATAATTCCTTTTATGTTTTTATCTTTTATAGCATTCATAAAATCTTCAGCCCGGGCTTCTGGATGTTTTGCAAGATAATCACTACCTTTTAAAGCATTTTGCATAGTGACAACCTTTAAACCAAACTCTTCTTCAAGTCTTCTTTTACCTTGTTCATATCTATGCTTAAATAAATCATCACCTGCCATTCCACTTGAAAGACTCACAATCGCAACAGTATCGCCTTTTTGTAACTTTCTTGGTTTTACCATATATAACTCTCCCATCATAAAATATTTTAATTAATATTACATAAATAATAACATACAATATAAAAATTATCCATAAAAAAAACGAAATTAAATAATCTCGTTTTTAATATTAGGATTTGCAAGTACTTCGGCTAGCTTATCAATCTCCTCTTTAGTGTTATAAAAATATAAACTAGCTCTACACGTATTCTTCTTGTGAATCTCTTCTTTTAAAATCTTCGCACAATGATTACCTGCCCTAATACAAATATTGTATTTATCGAGGTAAATTGCCACGTCTTGTGGGAAAATACCTTCATAGTTAAAAGCTATAACTGCAGATTCACTATTTTCATTGTAAATCGTAATATTAGGGTTTTCTTTCAGTTTTGAAACCGCATATTTCTTAAGTTCTTTCTCATATTCATGAATCTTATCAAAACCAATATTCATCAAATATTCAATTACATATCCAAAACCGATAACCCCGGCAACATTTGGCGTACCTGCCTCAAGCTTATCTGGCATCTCTTTATAGATTCTCGTCCCATCTGTACTAAAATCCGCATTCATGCCTCCGCCAAAAATAATTGGCCGAAGTTCTTTTAAAAGCTCACTTTTACCATACAAAACTCCAACTCCAGTTGGACCACACATCTTATGAGCGGAAAAAGCTAAGAAATCAATATCTAAATCCTTAACATCTATCTTCATATGTGGCACACTTTGAGCCCCATCAACTAGAACTAAAATTCCCTTTTCATGGGCTATTTTATTTATCTCCTTAATAGGTCTAATATCCCCCATTACATTACTGACGTGAGCAATAGAAATAACCCGAGTCTTAGAAGTAATCGCTCTTTTAACATTATCTATAGTTACTTCATGATTATCATCAAGATCTATATATTTAATAGAAAGCCCTAACTCATCAGCCAGTTCAAACCACGGAAGTAAAGTTGACGCATGTTCACTCTTAGTAAGTAAAACCTCATCACCCTTTTTCAAATGATACCTGAAATAGCCAAAAACTATCTTGTTAATCGAATCAGTTGCTCCACTAGTAAACGCAATCTCACTCATCTTATCCGCATTTAAAAGCCTTCTTATAAGCTCACGAGTCCTTTCATACATCGAACTAGCTTTAATACTCATCTGATAATCGCCTCTGTGGGCATTACTACTGTAATTATTATAATAATCACTGATTGCTTCGGCTAAAATCTTCGGTTTTAATGTCGTCGCTCCATTGTCGAAATAAATAACACCTGTACCTAAAACATTAAAATCCTCGCGGTGCATAATTATCACCTCCAATACTTATTTATAATCTCACTAAGTTCCTCTTTATATTTTGTAATATCTTTAAGCAAGAAACCTTTAGTAAGTAAATTCTCAGCTTCCTCCTCTGGAATACCTCTACTCATCAAATAGAAAACCTCATCGAATGAAAAAGTTCCAATATGAGCCGCATGATTTGCCACTACATCGTACTCGTCGATAAATAAATTAGGTTCAATCACACACTTGTTTCTCGTCAAATTAATAATTCGGTTATTCTGATTGACATCACAACCAATAATCCCTCTATTAACAAAACCTGAAACATTAAACTCTAAAGAGCCATTTAAAATATTAACTCCATTATTTATTATGTTGCTTATTGATTTTTTACCATTATGATGAACTAAAAAATTATACTTTTCTTTATCCGTACTTACTGTCTTAAAGAAATATTCTATTTTTGACTCATCACCATTTAAATCGATAATCGTCATTTCATTAGCCGTCTTTACATCATAAACCTTTTCAACCCGCAAATTAGCCTTCTTCTCTAAATTATACTTATATTGGAATTTGTAATCACCATCTGTTTTAAACTCGTATAAATTAGCCTTTACATCCTTTAAAACATTAACCTCGATATCGGCCTTAAAATCACTATGACACTCTACCAAAATATCCGTATCATCTTCAATTTCGACTTTTATATCGTAAACATCTAACGCATTCTCTCTTTTATGAACCTCAAAACTGATATTACCGTCAGTTTCCGTTAAACGTGTTTTATCACCATCAAAAACAATCTTATTCATCTGCTTCACCGACTACTTTATCGTACCCTTCTTTTTCAATGCGGTAAGCAAGACTAGCATCCCCACTCTTAACGATTTTTCCATCTTTCATAATATGAACAAAATCAGGTTTTATATAATCGAGTAATCTATGATAATGAGTAACAAGTAAAATAGCTGGCTTCTTTTCTTTATAATAATCCATCACGCTCTCGCCAACCAATTTCAAACTATCAACGTCGAGTCCTGAGTCGATTTCATCTAATAAAACAACGTCTGGCTTCAAAATATTCATCTGTAAAATTTCGTTCTTCTTTCTCTCTCCACCAGAAAAACCATCATTCACACCTCTATGAATCATCTCTGGATCCATATGTAACTTCTCAACCATCCTATCTAACTCTTTAATAAAAGGTAAAAGCTTAAAATCATTACCTTCCTTACTACGAAGTGCGCTTCTTAAAAAATCAGCATTACTAACTCCTTCTATTGCCATCGGCATCTGCATACCTAAAAAGATACCTAAATTGGCCCTTTCATTAACTGGCATATCATTAAGAAGTTTATCATTATAATAAATATTCCCCTTAACTATCTTATAAGCAGGATCACCCATGATAACCTTTGTAAGAGTACTCTTACCAGTTCCATTTGGACCCATAATCGCATGAATTTCTCCAGATTTAATTTCTAAATTAAAATCTTTCAAAATTTCTTTATATCCAACCTTAACAGTTAGATTCTCTATCTTTAAACAATTTTGCATATAAATTTCACCTTCCAGCTATATTTTAACATTTTTTATATATTTTTCCTACCTTTTTGTATAAAAAATAACCTATTTTACCAATATAAAAATAGAATATTCGCAGATATTCACGTGAAAAGAATAATTTCTTTTCTTTTTTGTGGTATACTGAAAATGAGGTGAATAAAATGGATTGCATATTTTGTAAAATAGTAAAAGGTGAAATTCCTTCATACACAGTATATGAAGACGATATTGTCAAAGCTTTCTTAGATGCATCACCTGATGCCAATGGACATACCCTAATCGTTCCAAAAAAACACTATAAAGATTTGTTTGATATCGATAATGATACTCTAATCCACATCATGGATGTTGCCAGAAAACTAGACAAAACCTTAAGAGAAAAATTAAACACTGATGGTTTAACCTTAGTACAAAATAACGGTTTATATCAGGAAGTAAAACACTTCCACCTTCATTTAAAACCGCAGTATAAAGGAAACCCTACTAAGTTAAAACCAGAAGACGTATATAAAAAAATTACAAATTAAAAGATAACCCCAAAAGTTATCTTTTTTACATTTTTACATG
>DVFV01000094.1 GCA_018713045.1 Candidatus Coprosoma intestinipullorum
TTTTCATTAAATAAAATATACAAATCACCTTTCTGATTCTTTTGAAATTCTTCATCAATATAAAAGGTATTTATTTTATTTTTTACTTTTTCCATTAAATCTTGCCTTGATTCAATAGCAAACTTTTTTAATATGGTTTTATCCATTTTCGTACCTCCATTATTTTATGTATTGTTGGGCAAAAGTTATCAACTCTGTAATCGCAGCACTAATTTCTATCATAGAACCTATGCTAGGTAACTTCGTTTGTAATGAAGCAATAAACGATTTTACTCTTCCTTTTTTAATCTCTTTTTTCTCTAATTCTTCTTGAATTCCTTCTGTATTATCAATAATTTCTTGTTTTAGTTCTTCATCTTTTATATCATCAACTTTTTGTTTAATATTCGCTACTAATTCATTTAATTTATTGTAATTTATTTGTGTAGCGGTAATATTCGCATTATCTTGTGCTATATTAACTTGTCCACCATTATTTACTATTGTATATTTTGTTTCTTCATCCATTCCCATTTCTATAAATATCCTTTCATAATTAACATCAATATGATTTACAAGTGGCTCTACCACATTATCGCAAAAACTTTTTAATTTATCTTGATATTTACTAGAAGAAGAATAAGATTTTATATATGCTCTACAATCTATATTATTATCAACAATGTATTTTAAGATTTGATAAATATATGCTACTTCTTTTTCTTCTTCTATATAATCTTCAAAAATACAACCATAATTTGTACATACCTCTTCAACATCATCTGCTATTTTAAGTTCATTATACTGGCAAATACAAGAATCTATATATTGCCTTATTATTTCAATACTATCGATAAAATTAATTAATCTTTTTAAATTAGCGTTAAACACCTGAAAATCGCTTGTAAGCACCCTACTTGCTACTGTTCTAAATTCTATACATTGTTTTTTTAATTCCTTTTTATTTATTGATTTACTCAAAGTTAGCACCTCCACATAATGGACAATAACTTCCTGTAACAATAGATACAGGTTTTATTTTGGCCATGGTTTTGCAACAATCATATTTCATTATCTGCATATTTTCTATCCTAGGTTTTATCAAATTAATAACTTCCATTTTTGGTTTATTTCCAGCTTTAAAGTTAATAAATTTATTATTTTTTGTTTTTCTTTCTAAATCTTTTAATGAATTATAAAGCATTTTATTTGCTTCATTTTTAGCAATTTTCATACTAATATCCAAAACTTCTTCTGTAAAATATTTTTTACCATTTAATCCACAATATGGGCACCATATATTTAATGTTGAATCATCATTTAAAACACTTGCAGGCACTTTAAAAAACTCGCCGCAAAGGCTACATTGCAATAATATAAAGCCATCCTTATCACTTTTTATTGGTATTTCAAACGTACTCATATTGCTTGCTCCTATCTAATAGTCAAATTATTATTCTTTTCAAATTCTTTTAATAGTTTTTCTTTTAATTCTTCTACATATTTATCGATATCTTCTTTTGAGTTGATTTCATAAGAGTGATTCATTAATCTATCAGTTCTTATTATTGTTCTTCTAACAATTTTTTCTTCTTTTACCTCTCCTGTTTCATCTATTGCATTTTTCTTGCTCTTTTCATATTCTAACGCATTAATAAATCTATCTTTTAATTGGTCTATTCTAGTTTGTTGAGCAAATATATCTTTTAATTCATTAGATCTTTCTAATGTACTAATAACACTTTTACAAGTGTCAATATATGGCTTACCGAATTCTGTATCAATTTCTGCATTTTTTATTTCATTTTCTATATATTCAATAGTGTCATTTATCATTTTTATAATAGGTGCAGATTTAACATCATACATATTAGTTAATATATCGATTAAATCTTTTCTTAATGTTGGTAATTCGTGTATCTCGCTATAAGGCTCTTTTGAAGTAAGAATAGAAAACATTTTATTAACAACATTTAAAAGTTCATCAGTTTTGTCAGCATAGTCTTTATTATTATCATAAATGGTAATTATTTTCTTCGCTTCATCAAATTGCTCTTTTTGTGTTCCATTAAAGAAATCCAATACCATTTCTATTTTTGGTGCTAATGCGATAAATTCATCTTTAGAGTTTGATACTTCCTTAAAGAATTCACCAACATCTCTTATTTTTAACAATCTTTCAATTAGATTTGTTGCTTCATCTTTGACGTCTTGTCCCGGATATTGATACTTGCTACCAGAAGCATAATAATATCCTGCTATTCTATTTAACTTATTTAATGTATTTTGAAGACAATCATTTTTAAAATCTTCAACCATACCATCTTCATCGTCTCTTAAATTAATAACATTAAAAGCGTTTCTTGCAATTGATTTTAAATCATTTATTAAATTTATATCAATTTTTTGTCTAATCTTAATTATTGTCCTATCATAGTAATCTCTTTTTAAAATTTTTGTTAATGTATCTTCTGAAGTTATATTTTGAACTTCATTATTATAAATTAAAGACACCACTTCATCTTTTAATAATCTTGTCAATAAATATAATATATCTTCATCCAAAAATCCATAAGGGGCTGTTCCAAAGTCTTGCAATAAAGTTCTTATTGTTATTGGCATACCAAACGCATTTTTTTCTTCGCAATATTCTTTCATTGCGTCATAAGCCTTTTGATTTACAAATTCTACTTCATTTCCAAGCATATTTTGTCTATTTTCGTGGAATAAGTCTTTTATATCTTGTGTACTAAAATTATGTTTTATATATGAGAATTTTGTATAAATATTATTTATTAAAATTTCTAATGCTTCATTAACTCTAGCTTTTGCTTCTTTTGCATTTATGTTTTGTCTATCTCCTGCAATAATAATTTCTGCTTCGTTTAGTTCTTCTTTGATATTTTCTTTAACTCTTATTTCTGCGTTTTCTATTTCTCTTTGTTTTGCTCTGATTATATCTTCAACTTGCTCAGTTTGATATATTCCACTTTTACTTCTTCTATATTCTTCTACTTGTAAATAATTTGTTATTTCATCATAAATTAAAGTTGAAATTTCAAGTTTTATGAATACATATTTATTTTCTCTTGCTGATTGCATAATTATTTCTGTATCATCTTTTTCTGGAGATGTAGTTACAACTTTAATTCCTATTTCATATTCCTGTGAATATTTAATATTGTCTATGTACTTAGTAAGTGGAAAATTCTTATTCTTATATGTAAACTTACTATCAGTTAATATATAATCAAATACAATTCTTTTTAAATAATCTGTAATTCTATTTTGATCAATTACTATCTGTTTTATTTCTCTATTAATTTCTTGTTCTTCATCTGTTAAGAATTTGTATTCATCATTGTTTCTTTGGATTAAAGTTTGAGCCTCTAATCTTCTCAATGAATCTGCTATTTCTTTCTTGATTGTAATCTTATCATCTTTAATGTTTGATACATATAATGTTGATAAATTATCAATGTTAGCAGGTATTTCTTTTATGTTCTTTAACATAAATAACATTTTTAATACTTTAATATCAATATTTTTTAATTCTCCACTTTTTACAGTATCAATAGCATTATTTATTACTATTTTAACTTGATGTTCTAAAAATTGTTCAATAGTATCATAAAAGGCATAAAATGGAATAAGAGTTCCTACCTCACTATCTCCAAATCTTTTTGCAGTTTCTTGAAATGCACCTAGTAATGATCTTTCTCCACTTGATAAATGTTTCCCTGCATATCCATGTTTTCTTATATCAGTAAATACATCTTGTAGCAATTTAAATTGATATGGAATAAATGGATATGTTTCTGCAAAGTCTTCACTATCTTCATATACTTTTTGATAAGTTGCATTTTTAAAAGTTAATAGATTTCTTATAATAGATTCTTCTTTGTCATAAATCATCTTTAAACTTGTTTTTGCTTCATCTGTTTTATCAAGTATTCTTTTCTTGATAACTTCATCTATATCAGAACTTGATAGAGAAAGCTTTGTATCAAACCTACCTTGAATTTTTGAAAAATCATTGCCTTGAACTTTTACAACGTCATCTATTGCTTCTTGACTTGTAACAATAACCCAAGCTTTTCCACCACATTCCAATCCTAAATCTTCTACTATTGTTTGTAGATTTAACATTAAACCTCTATCATCTCCGATATATTGTCCAATTTCATCTACTAAAAATACAACGTGATGATTATTACCTTTAGATTTAATGTAATCTCTAACTCTTTCTGCAAATTTTTCTACTGATAATGTATAATTTTTTTCTGTTCTTTCTACTATATTTCTTGCTTCTTCTACTGATTTACCTAAAACTTCTGCATAAGCATTAGAAAATTCATCTTCTACAAACTGAATCCCATCTCTCATTTCTTCCCAAGTTGCATTGGCATTTCTTTGAAAAGCCTTTTTAAATTCATCATATTTTCCTTGACTAATGATATATCTTTCTATTTCTGCTACAAAAGGTGTAATTGAAAGTCCCATTTTCTCATTAAATACTTTTTCAAATACATCAAGTATCTTATCTTTTGTTCCGTTGCTATTTTCTGTTTTCGAATCGATATTAAATAATATTACATCTGTTGGTATGCCACCTGCTCTTTTTATATCGGCAAGTAACATTTTATCATCTATTTTGTCATCAAAATAATCTACTGCTGCTTTTCCATTTACTATTTTATTTTCTAATAGATAAGAAATTATCTTTAAGAAATGAGATTTACCACTTCCAAAGAAGCCTGAAATCCAAACTCCCATTTTTTCTGTATTACCATTTATACCTGCATTATATGCTTCAAAGAAACTATGGAAGTGTTTTAGCAGTTCATCTGTTACTACATATTCTTCAAGCTCTTGACTAACATAATTTTCATCATCTACTTTAATTACTCCTTGTATTTCTCTTTCAATATCTTTAGCATATATTTTTTTTAAATTCTCCATTTTCTACTCCTCCTACTTTCTTCCAACAAACTGGAATGCTCTATAATAATTATCATTTTCTAATTTATTAAACAATTTAAAACTTTGTCCATTATAACTTCCCGGATAAAACATTATTAAAGGATTGTTAGTTATTACACTATGTAAATTATTCAAAATTGTATGACCTCTTACTATTCCATAACATTTTCCTATACCAGTTATTATAATAATTTGATTTGGTTCTACTTCATTTTTAATTTTTTTTACTATTAAATCATTTCTAGAACCTATTCCAATTGTTTTTGAAATGATAGTATTTAAGTATTTAGCACCATTTTTCTTTTCATATTCAAAACATTTTTCAAGAAATCCCTTTTCTTTAAGAATATCTATAATAATGTCATATATATCAAATACTTTTATATTTAACTTTGTTCTTTTTAACAAATAATTTTCTAAATATTCTCTTACTACATATTCATCTTCTGGATCATAATCAAAAACGTGAAAGTTTATTTCATTTCCAAGTCCATTGGATTCAAATAATTCCTTACTGCTCAATTTATTTGTCATTTCTTGTAATCTTGTATTTATATTTTTCATAAAAGACCTCCTATTGCTTTGGCATATTCCATATCGTCTTTTTTATCTAGCATACTTATATATTTTTCTTTTAATAATGGTCTTACTATCTTAAACCTATTTTTTTCTTTAATAACCAATCCCGAATCTTGTAATATTTTCATTATTACTTGCTTTAATTTTGCAGCCGTTGATTCGGTACGCTCTCTTAAAGTTTTACTTAATATACATTTTTCTTCATACCAATTATCAATATCGAATTTTTCTATATAATCTTTTCGCATAAGTAATTTGTCTTTATATACTTCAACGACAAAATCTCTTACCAGTCTATCAGTTTTCATAATAGTATATAACAATATGTATTTGCTTGTTTCTATATCTGTATGAACAAACTCATCTAGCATTTCACGATCCATCACACTAAGTCTTCTAAATATCGGAGAATTAACTCGTACTATACTTTTAATTGATTTATACTTAATTAAATTTTCCTCTATATTTTTTCTTTTCAATTCTTCTGGGCTTATTCCGTCCAATAAATATTGAGCAATTATTTTAGTTTCATTATACAAAAACGGTTCAGCAGTCAACTTTGCACTATAATCTTCCATTATTTCCTCCCTTTTTAAGAATAAATAATTTAAATGTATTATACTATTTTTTTAGTAAATTTAAAAGTGTTATAAGAAAAAAATAAAAATATTCGCAAAAAAAAAGAATTTTATTATTAAAATTCTCAATTTTAACATTAAAATAACTCTTTCACGATTAAATCTTCTGCATGTAAATTGTTATTTTTACCTAATAACAAATTTTCATAAAATTTAATTAAATAGACCTTTTCTTCTTTGATATTTAAAAAATTATTGAAATAGTTACTTCTTACTAATGCATTCCTAAAATAAGACGCTTTGTTATTATATATAGAAATATCTTGATTAAAATTTAAACTATTAAGATACTTACATATAAACACTGCTGTCGTTCTGGTATTACCTTCTCTAAAAGGATGCACTTGCCAGATATTGGATGTAAAATCAGTAATATTTTTAATCACTTCTACAATAGACATATCTTTGTAGTCTTTTTCTTTTTCTAAACGAATATCATATTCTAGTGATTCAGTTAATGTTTTGCAATCACCATATGCAACTGAATCATTATTTAATATTTTTTCATGTTTAGAAAAATCAATTTTTCTAAACTCTCCTGCAAATTCATATACATCTTGAAATAAATATTTATGAATATATTTTAAATAATCTACTGACAATTTAAAATTATCTTGATTTAGTAGTTCAACAATTCTCATAGATACAAAGTCACATTCTAATTCATTATGATTAATATTCTTTTCTTTTGTGGTGTAATATTCTTTTAGACTTTGTTCTACTTCTTTGATTGTTAATTCACCTAAAATATTTTTCTCACTAATCTGTTCAAGACATTTAGATGGTTTTAAATTATCTACCTGTTGCAATCCTATCGCCATATCCCATTGTAATTGCTTTATATAACCTTTAGGTTTTTGTTCTTCTTGATATGGATTCATACTAGAATCTAAATCTTTTTCACTCATATAACTTCACCTAACATTTCTATATCATTGTACCATATTATCTGTATTTTCTAAAGGGCTTTTCAAAATTACACATGTAACAATACAACTAAATTGATGTACTTTTTGATGTCCCTAATTTTTTGAATTTTTAAGAATTTTATGTACATTTTCGAGAAGTCATTTTAAACAGGATAACTGTGTCTGACAAACAACATCGCCAGTGGCGAGTTTGACCGTATTATAAGGTTTCCAGAAGATTGCAATTGTCCGACAATGTCTAAATTGTCTGACTTTTGTCTAACAGGATTTTTATCAAAAACGCCTAAAATTACTTATTTGTCAGTCAGAAGTCTGACAAAATTGCCTATTTTTTTAAGATTTTTAAGGCGATTTGTACATTTTTTTGGAAATTGGAAAAATAATTTTAAAGAAAAAGTGTACATTTATTTCATTATTATTTTGAAATTCATGTACACGTATTTTTTATTTATGATACCGCTATTACTCCATAACCTAAATTAGGTTTGAAACCTTTTTCATCTTTGATTGGAATTAATTTTATAATTTCTCGATTTTTATTTATACTATAATCTAGATAAAAAGTTCCATCTTCTTCTCTTATTACATCTATTTTAAAGTACTCTACTTGATAATAATTTTGTAGTTTTCGAATGTAGTCTTGAATTTCTTTTTCGTTTTTTGGAGAAGATAAACTAATTATTTTAGTAGTATCTTCATAAGATACTACTACTTCTTTATCAATGATACCTTCTGTAAATAAGGTACTGTATTCTTCTAGAAATGACTTTCTAAAATTTACTTTTTCAATTACTACTTTTCTATTTTCATCATAACCTAAGTCTATGGTTTCAATGTATTTCATACATAGTTCTTGCTGTTTTTGTTTAGATAAGTTATTCCATATAGATGATTTATCTAATAATTTATCATTTAGTTTTATTTGTTTTATTTTATCAATATCTTTATAAATAGATGGACTATCTAGATTAATATCATCTATTGTTAGAACGTTATTTTTTAAATTATTTTCTAACTCTTGTAGTCTATCATCAATACTTTTTATTTCTTCTGTAAATTCTTCTAGAGTAATTATGCTTGTTTTATAAGCATCTTTTAATCTATTTCTTTGTCTTTTTAAAGATTCTATTTCTGTTATTGTTTGCTCTTTATGATTTGCTCCAAAGATAACTGGTGCATAGATTCCATGAACTAGAAAATCATACTCTACTAATTCATAGATGATTTCTTTTAGCTGTTTGATAATATCTTTCTCATTTACATAAGTATGGCACTTATGACACCTGTAATAAACATAATCATATTTCTTATTGCCACCTGGGCTTCTTCCTGCCATTAGAGTATGGCATTTAGGACAATATAGTTTTTGTAAGAATAAGTAGTAGATTGTTCTTGTATAATTTCTAGAATTCTTTCCCTTTTGATTTTGACAATCAAACCACATTTCTCTACTAATAATTCCTTCTACGACATTTTCATAAATATGTTCATCTTTTTTACCTTTATGATAAACAAAATCGCCACAGTATATTCTATTGTTAATGATGTTTTCCACGTGGGAATAAAGCCATTTCTTGTTTAAAGCATTTCGCTTATTTAAATCGTTCATAATCTTTTGTAATGACCAGCCTGACAAATATTTATTGAAGATATCTATTACTACATCTTTAGTATTTTCATCTGGCACTAGTTTCTTATTTACTCTTTTATAGCCAGTTAGATTTTTCATCGGAATATGCCCTTCTTTAATTGCTCCTACTAATCCCATTTTGGTTCTCTCACTTGTTCTTTCGATTTCATTTTGACTAACACTCATTAAAAGTCTTGATATCATTTTTCCATTGGCAGTCGTAGTATTTACTTCATCATTAGCACAGTCAATGTATGCTTCATTTTCCTCCAAAAACTTCATAATGAATTCCCAGTCATAAATACTTCTTGTTACTCTATCTAGTTTTAAAGCAACAATGGTATTTACTTTCTTACTTTTGATATCTTCTAATAATTCATTAAAAGCAGGTCTATCTTTCATGCTTTTAGCACTAATTCCTGCATCTTCATAAAATTTATAAATTTGATAGCCTTTAAATTTACACATGGCTTCGAGTCTTTCTTTTTGTTCGCTTAAACTAAATCCTTCCCGAGCTTGATCCTCGGTACTAACTCTCAAATATACCCCAGCAATTTTATTATCTATAATCATTCCTCCTTTTTCTTGCTTTGGTAAAATTTTTCTATAATACCATTATCTACAGCTCAAATGTCCTTTTCAAGAACAAATTCGTCCTTTTTCGTCCATTTTTGAACATTTTCGTCCTTTTAGTTTTTGACATTTCTAATTACTTCTTCTAGTTCTTGCAACGATATTTTATTTGTGATGTTATTTTTACTAATATACATAATCTCATTATTACCAAAGATTAGATATGTATCACCATCTATTTCCAACTTATAAGGCTCAATGTAAGCGATATTAGTCTTGGGTACAGCGATAATACTACCTTCCACTAATTTTAGTTTCTGACCATTAAACTTACCTAGGTTGTTTATCTTTCTTTGTAATTCTTTACTAATTTCTAATTTCTCTTTAATTACCAAATATTACCAATTCCTTTCTAACAACAAAAAAATCGACTCATAAGAATCGATTTCTATCTTGAAGTCTTTCGACTTTTTTCCATTCTGGGGCGGAATATCGGATTCGAACCGATGCATAATGGAACCACAATCCACCGTGTTAACCCCTTCACCAATTCCGCCATGTGAAAGACATATATATTTTATCAATAAATATATCTTTTTTCAAGTAGTTTTTTAATTTTTATCCATGGAAAGTAACATTTTAATGTCATCTTCAGTAAGTTTAGAGAATTGATTTTCACTATGTCCTTCACCATCGATAAGCATATCAGCTAGTTTTCGCTTCTTATTTTGAAGTTCTAATATATGTTCTTCAATGGTTCCTTTAGTAATTAATCTGATAACTTCAACTTTATTTTTTTGACCTATACGATGAGCTCTATCGGTTGCTTGATTTTCAACTTGGGGGTTCCACCATAAATCTAAGTGAATGACAACTGTCGCAGAAGTTAAGTTTAAACCGGTTCCTCCAGCTTTTAAAGTGATAATGAAAACATCGGTATCGTCATTGTTAAATTTATCGACTAATTCCATTCTTTTTTTAGATGGGACTGATCCGTCGATGTAGTAAGATGAGACGCCAATATTATTCAGTTTTGGAATAATCAGGTCTAAGGCTTTTTTGTAGGTTGTAAAGATAAGCATTTTATGGCCGTTGGCTTTGGTTTCTTCAACTATTTTTAAAAGTTCTTCGATTTTAGCGGATCCACCTTTATAATTTTCAAAGATAAGTGATGGGTCGACGCATATTTCTCTAAGTTTAGTAAGAAGCTGTAGGATTTTAAATTTAGCTTTAGTAAATCCTTCTTCTCTGACCATTTCGTCTAAGCTTTCTTTTGTCCTTTGAACTTCAGCGGCGTATATTTCTTTTTGTTTTTGACCTAAATCGATATAGATATTGTTTTCGATTTTTTCAGGTAAGTCTTTGACAACGTCTTTCTTTTTACGTCTTAGGATAAAGTATTTGATTTGAGTGTTTAGTTTATCTAAGTTGTTTTTCTCATTATCCATGTCTTTGACGTTATAGATTCTTTGGAATTTATCTTTGGTTGCGAGGTATCCCGGCATGATGAAGTCAAAGATACTCCAGAGCTCTAGGATGTTATTTTCAATTGGAGTTCCTGTTAGGGCAAGTTTGATATCGGATTTTAAATCTTTAACGGCTTTGGTTATACCAGCATTTGGATTTTTAATGTTTTGAGCTTCATCGATAGCGATTAGGTTAAAGTTATATTTACTATATGCTTCATAATCGTTTCTGATTAGGCCATATGATGTTATCATAATGTTCGCATCAGTATTTTCAATGTCGTTTAATCTTTGTTCTTTAGTTTCAGCAAAGACTTTATAATTTAGTTCTGGGCCAAATTTATCGAACTCTTTTTTCCAGTTATAGATTAGGGAAGTAGGGGCGACGATTAAAATTTTGGCGTCTTTGTTATCTTTAATTATAAGTTTAGTTAGATAGATTAATTGAATTGATTTTCCAAGACCCATTTCGTCGGCAAGGATACCTCCAAATCCGGTTTTATAGATGTTATAAAGCCATTTGACTCCGGTTAATTGATAATCTCTTAAGGTTTTTAATTCTTCTTTTGGAAGGCCTATTTCTTCATCTTTATATTTATAGAAGTTAGAGATTAGGTTATCAAAAAGGTTATTGGTTTTGATAAGTTTGTGATATTTTCCTTTTTTAAGGCTATCTAAGTAGATGGCTTCATATTTAGGAATGGTTCCTTTACCGGTTAAGATATCTTTATTAGTAAGGCCTAAGGTATCGGCAAGTTCTTCGATTTGATTTAAATTTTCATCTTTATCTAGGTTAATTAGATTTCCATTTTTAAGGCGGTGGTAGTGCTTGCGCTGGCGAAGGGAAGTTAGAATATCTGAGAGTTCGCCTTGATTTATACCATCTAAGTTAAAGTTATATGAAAGAATGTTGTCCTTTCCGATAGAAAAACTAACGCTATTAGATGAGTTTTTAACGATTTGGGTAGCTTTGATTTTCTCGGATGTAAAGACTTCATATTCTGTTCCAAGGGCCATAATTCCTTCTTCTAAGAATGAACCGATGTCATCAATGTCTTCTAGGTAAACCGTTTTGTTTACATAATCGATTTCGAAACCATTTTCTGATAATTTTTCGACAATGTTACTTTCGTATTCGTTATCACGAACGATTCCTGGGGTAGTAGAAAAATAGTCAATTTCCTTGTCACCGTATTTTAACTTAATTTGACATTCGATAGAGCTATAGTAAAAGTCAAAGTAGAGACGGGCAGTAGGTGCGGTTGGAATAACGACTTCGGTAATGTCTTCGGCGAGGTTAATATTGTCTTTGATGATAGATAGAAGTCCACCGGTAAATTTTTGAAGGTCTTCTTTTTTAAAGACAAGACTATCGATGTTGTTTTCATATAGTTCGTTATATAGTTTTGCGACGTCGTTTGATAACTGATAAACTTTTTCGTCATCGTATACGTATCTGGTTCCTTCGATTAAGGGGGTTAGAGTATCAAAGTTATCGATAGTTAAAGTATAGAAATCTTTATCTTTTGTAAGAGTTGTTTTAAGTGGGTTTTCTTTGGAAAAACCATGATAGGGTCCACGATATTTTATTTGATAATCTCTATCTTTTAATAGTTCCATGAAGTTATTTAGGTTATTTTTATAAATTACATCACCTTGATTATTGCGGTACTGGCGCAAATAGGTTTCAGAAAAATCGATAATTTTTTTGTCTTCACTATTTAAATAATAGTTTTGTGGGTCATATTCAAATTTGACCGAGAACTGAAGTTTTTGATGATTATGATACGCTTCTTGAAATTTATAATATTTGTTGGTCAAGGTATACATTTTATCGTGACCAATTCGGTATTCTGTCTGCAGGTAGCTTCCCCTTACATAATCTTCATCCGGAAGTAGATTGATTTCCATGTGTAATTCTTTTTTTATTTTATTACTTTTTGGTACGTAAAATTTATTTAATATTTCATCGGATAGTTCTAATTTATAGTCGGCTATGTTTACGTTTTCATTATCAGAAAACAGTTCGTATTCGTATTTTAAAATGCTGGCAGTTATGTGTTTACAGCTCGATGTGGAGCGATACTGCGGGCATGAACAGAAACACTCTTCGATGTATTTATTTTCTTTATCAATGCTTACTTCGACGTGATATGTTTCGTATGTTCTTTCGGATTTAACTTCAAATGTCGCATATCGATTAAACTCGTCATCTTCAATTTTAAGAAGTTTAACGGATTTGGAGTTATAATTTAACCCTTTTATAAAGTCACTCGGTCCAAATGTATCGATTACTTCATTATAGATTTTACTCATGAAACCACCTCACTAAGATATCATACTAACTTTTTTTATTTTTGGCAAGTTATATATGTGTTTTGCCTATAACATTTTAGGACATTATCATAGGATAAAAACTGAGGAGGGGTTTGATGAATAATTACATGAATGACGGCTTTAATATGGTAACTGGTCTACAATTTGGAAACTTTAATCAAGAGATGCCAAGAGATAACGCACTTACTATGAAGCTGGCTCAGCAAGCTGGAGATAATATGAATTTTAACAAGTGCGGTTTTAATGGAGATGCGAATCCTAATAATTTATATGATGTTTATAATGGTTTTATTAGAGGCAATATGTTTCCAGATTTATTTAATCAATACAAGATTTCAAAGCCTTTTGATGTAAGACCGATGAACGAACAAGCTGAGCTTTTGACGAAGGTAGATGCTTATAGTTTTGCAGCTCACGATGTAGCTTTATATTTGGATACACATCCAAATGATCAAGATATGATTAGGCTTTACGACTCACTTAACGAAGATGTTAAAAAGGTTACAAATGAATATGAAAATAAGTTTGGTCCACTTTTAGTGAATGGAGCAACTGGTTATCCATGGACGTGGAATGAATCACCATGGCCGTGGGAAAAATAATTTTATGAGGGGGTTTATATGTGGAAATATGAAAAAAGACTGCAGTATCCGGTAAATATTAGAAAAAGAAATTTAAAACTGGCAAAATGCATACTAACACAATACGGCGGCCCGGCTGGTGAGCTTGCAGCTGCTTGGCAGTATTTAGACCAAAGATATAATATGCCAGATGATAGAGGAAAGGCTTTACTTACGGATATTGGAACAGAAGAATTTGCCCATGTGGAGATCATTTCGGCAATGCTTCATCAACTTATGGACGGCGCAACTATTGAAGAGTTAAAAGAGGCAGGTCTAGATGGACAATATGCACAGTTCGGTAGAGACTTGTTCCCATCAGATAGTTTTGGTAATCCATTTAATATGACATATATTAAAGTTTCTGGAGATTATATTGCAGATATCGAAAGTGATATGGGAGCAGAACAAAGAGCAAGAGCAACCTACGAACACCTTATGGATTTGACGGATGATCCTGATGTTTTAGGTCCACTTTCATTTTTAAGACAAAGGGAAATTATTCATTATCAAAGATTTAAAGAACTTCGAGATTACTATTTAAAGATGAAAAAATAATACTTACTCGAGTATTATTTTTTTGCTTATATATAAGTATATATATGTTTTAAATATTCAGTATGATATAATCAGAGTAGGTGGTTTATAATGCTTAAAAAAACTTTTAAAAATTATATTTTAGAAATTGTCAAAGATAAATATCAAAAAATTGACAAAAACTTTCTATCAAAGACGAGGGAAAAGATAAACAACTTTGACCGTTTTTTAGATGTTTATTCTGAGGATGAGGCTTATAAGGATAAGTTAAATACTTTTTATTTAGAACTTAGTAAAATGGTCTTAGACGAAGAGACGATATCATTAAACAAGATAAATTTTATAGATATATTTATAGATATATTATGTATAAACAAAGGAGCCGATAAGCAAGAGTTTAGTTTTGACTGGGCTTTAGAAATTTTAAATAAGTTAAATTTAATTAAGGATAATATATATAAGAATATTAACATTAATAATTTAGATGGTATACAAGATGAGAAGGTTAAAATTATAGTTAAGGGGTTATATACACTTGCAAATCCTGAAGATACAGATAATATAAATATTTACTGGGATAATATTAGTAATATTTTCATAACTTATCTTGAACTTGGCGAAATGTTAAAAGATGACATTTCAGAAAAATATATTTTAAAGAAATTAAATATAGATGAATATATAAGAAAAATAAGACAAAATTACGAGAGTAAAATCAATTTCAAATATATTCCGGCGAGCGTTTTAAAAATAACTAATTATGATTATTTGGATAGCGATGAAACAAACGAGGAAGAGATAATTGGTTTTAAAGTGGTAAATGAGCAATATACGAAGATAAAACTTATCGGGTATGCCGGTGTGGGTAAGACGACAACACTCGAATATGTAGAGTACGAAGATGCTTTAAAATACGAAGAGACAGGAAAAATTCCCGTACTTATTAATCTTATTACAGTAGATACGTGGCAAAGTATAGAAGAATTAATTTGCCGAAAATTACAGGTCGATAAAGACAACGAGGAAATAGTAAATTATTTGCTTAAATGCGAAAAAATCAATATATATTTAGATGGAATCAATGAGATAAATATTTCCTCTTCAAAAAATAAGCAAGAATTTTTGATTACTATAGAAGACTTTTTCAATAAAAAAGAAAATCAAAATATTAAAATGATTATAACCGATAGAGACAATGACGAGCTTTCTGTCTTAAACGATTTGGATACATTTCTTATTCAAGGAATGAACGAAGATGATATCGAAATGTTTATAGAAGGAAATTCAAATCCCGAAAAGACAGAAGAGGTAAAAAGAGTTATTAAAAATCATCCTGAGATGTTTGATGTGTTTACTCATCCTTTTATGCTGAAAAATATTATTACGATAATTGAATGCGGAGAGAAGATTCCCGATGATTCTTCTGAGATAATTTCTATTTACTTAAACAGTATAATAAAAAGAGAAATTTACGAAAAGAAAGATGATTATGCGAAATATATAGATGGTATATTAAAATATCTTTTAACTAAAATAACTCAATCTGACGAGGTAAATGTAAATCCGCCAATTAGTCATTTTAAGCTAATTCCAATTTTCTATGAATATTCAGATAAAGAAGGCATTCAAGATTTTAACGCGGATCGAATGCTTAATTTACTTATAAAATTAGGAATTTTAAGGGAAGTAGAGTTTGAAAAATATACTTTTGCCGATGAACAGTATTTCGAAAAATACTATAACGATATAATTAATGAAATATAAGAGGAATGATATATGACAGAAGAGGTAACATATAGTGAGGTTTTAAAAAAATATTTAAGGTTTTTAACACCGGATAATATTTTAAAAAGAACAACTTTAATCGAGAGAAGTAAAAACTTGCTTCTTTTAGATGAGTGGATTTCTTACTGGACAAAAAAAGATCTGGCAACAGCTGCCAAAATTATAAATTCTCTTAAAATTAATATAGGTAAAAAGGAAGAATATAAACAGGGATTATATGACTTTTTAAAAAACAACGTAGAAATAGATATTACAAGTTTTTCTAAAAATATTTTAGTATATATATACCTTGAGGACTTCGATAAACTAAATAAATTTTTATCTTATATATGTTTTTGTAATGAGGCCAAGGATAAAAACGATGAGGAAAATCATTCTTATAAAAATTCTATTAGTTTAAAATATATAAAAAAGATATCTTCAAGTGATGAAATGGCTGAATATTTAGAAAATATTTTAACGAGATTTAATGATTATCTTGATTTTCTAACACCTTCCAAAATAGAAAAATTATCCGAATTAAAAGAACTTGTGAGTTCAATAAGGGAAAGTGATAATTTTGAGGATTATAAGAAAAAAATTATCGATTTAATCGTTCAAATCAAGGAAATTAAAGGTGCCGAATATTTAGAAAAATTACAAGGACCACTTGAAATGGTTATAAATATATTATTAAAAGAAAGCAATTATAAGCAGATTTTTAAATTTCTTAAATGCGCATTTAATAATAAATTATATAGATATCACTGTTTTGATTTGCAAACAATTTCTATGTTAGATAAGGCTCCTTTAAAACTCCTACATGACGATATTCAGGAAATTATAAATATACTTATAGCTAATAACGATTATGCTTTTGCTTTTGCTTTTTTAAAAAGGTTAAAAATAAAAGATTTTTATATGTTTATGCCTAAAGATAAAAGCGAATTTGAATATTTTGAAATATTAAATAAAGGAAGAAAAAGACGTATATATAGCGATATTAGTGAAGTTATGAAAGAGCTTTTTATAAGGTCTAGAAAAGATGAGTCTTATATCGAGGCCCAAAAGGATTGGATAAACTATTTAGATCAAAACATGAAAAATAAAAACAATATAGCCCTAGCTAGAGTTTTCACTTTGTTTGATATGGCTAATTACGACATTAAATATATAGATGAATATTTTAATAAAGAACTCAATAAATGTGAAAAATATATACCAGAAATTATCGTATCACCTCAGATTACATCAAGAATTATTAACGTTTTTTATAAGATTATAACGTCTGGCGAGAACTTTAGTTATATGAAGGAGAAAATCAGGGCTTTAAATCATATTAATTTCTTTAGAAGTATAAGCGGCGATGAAGACAGGGAAGAATATTTTTCAAAAGGTTATATAGTAAACAATAAGACTTTTATAAGAAGTCAAATACGGAATGAGTTTCTTAAACTTTTAGAAGATATGACACCAGAGAATGCTGATGATTTAATCTATATATACATGAATACCACTTTGAAATTCGATTATTCGATAAACGATTTTATAAAGCTTATCGTATCTAAAGATATAACAAATATAAAAGAATTATTTAATGATTATATAATTTACGGAATGCAATCATCATTTGTGAATAGGGGATTATATTATAATTATAAGCTTTGGGGGATTCTATCGAGTAGTTTTGCTATTTGTAAAAGTTATAATGGTAGCGGCTTAAGTTTGTATAAGATTACCGGTTATAACAAGGCTTATGAAACTATAGAGATTGAGTTAATGGAGAATTATGGCAATTATAATCAGTTTGTTTCAGATTATAAGGAGTATGTAGATGCTTATAATGATGGTAATACATTTAAGTTATCTTCACATAAATACAAATTTGACGAAAGTGATGTTTACAGTTTAATTCATTTTCAATATAGATTACTGAAGCATTTTGATAAAACGATGATTCAGTGTCTAAAAGCTGATGTAAGTAACGTTTTTTACTATACTAACGATTATGAACATAACTTATATGTTAGTAATATAATCGCAAGATTACCATCGAATAAAAAGAATTCATATAAGGATTTACTTTGCAATTTATATAAGACTTTGCTTGATGATGGAACTTTAAGTATCGATGAGGCAATATACTTTTTCTTAAATACAGCTTCGAGATATTTACTCCATTTAGATGTGTTTATCGATTTAGTCGTCAGTAATTTAGAGTCCGATGAAGAAATTATCAATATCGAAAAATTATTTGATAATTACGAATTTATCTGTGAAGACATTAGAAATGAAAAAATTATGAGTCCAAGAAATTTTCTTGCTAAAAGATTTGTAACGGATAAATATAAAACCGATGATGATTCTTTATATTGTTATTCTTTTAAGATAAAGGAATACGATACTAAAACAAAGTTAATTAAAGTAGATATTATAAGAGTTCTTAAATCGGAATATAAAAATAGTCAGAGTTACAAAAAAATGATCGAACTGCTAACTAATTATTTGGATACTTTGGATAGTGAAGATTTAGATAAAATCAGGAAGATGAAGAGGCTTCCGGAGTTAAAAAAACCGATAATAAAGAGGTTACTATCTTCTTATATATCTGTGTGCTACGAAATAATTATAAAGCTCATTTCGATAAGTTTGGATGATGTTTACGAATTTATAGTCGCGCTTGGTGAAAATAATTACTGGATTTATAAAGATTATGGACAAAATAGTGATCTTGATATTTTGGAAAATAAAAAAACTATCAAAGAGAATTTTCTTAAGGATGTGAAGAGATACGATTTTGAAAAGGTAATATTTATTTATAACAATTCGTTTATTAAAGAAATTATTTCCTTAAATGTCTTACTTCAAAAGGTGCTTAGGTTTAATATATACCACATATGGAAAGCAAACAGTGAGGGATATATTAAATTAAAGAGATTTAATATAAAGATATACGCAGATGTTAATAGAAATTCATACAAAGGATTTAATGAGTGGTGTGTTTACAACATAGTTAACAACGAAAAACTTAATATTAGATTTTCAACAACTGACAATGAGAGACTCAATGATATTATAAGCGAGGCTAATTCAATCGTGGGCGATTTAACGCTGGTCAGATATAATTTAGAAACTGGTTATATGCTCTGTAATCTAGATGGTTTAAAGAAGAAAGAAGAGAAAGTGAAAGAATATCTTTTGAGTTATTTTGAAGAGATAGCGAGAATAATCAACGAGAGACAAACGGTTGAACAGATTTACGATTATTTAAAGGATTATGAGATAATCAATAAAAATATTTTCTATCTAAAGACAAACGATAGTAAGTATTTTAATGGGTCTTTTAATGCAAATGACTGTTATAGTGTTATTGAAGAGCTTAAATGTGAGGAAAAAGTTAAAGATTTAATTTGTAAAATTAAGAACTACATTAAAGACTCTCTTAATAGTCAGGTTATAAATAAAAATAATATTAATAAGGTATTCTTTATTTATACGCGTAGTTTACTTAGATATTTAATTCCACTAGATGAGTTTGCTATTATGTTTAAGGATATAATAAATAACAACTTAAATGTTTTAGATATATATTTTAAATTCAAGGTTCTGGAAATTATTAATAAATCGGTATGTAAAATTATAATTTTGAACCAGAAGAAGATTTATACGGTAAATTTGTCTGGAGCGATTAATATTTTAAAGGATAATAGGTATCTTGGAATAATAAGTTTTATCGATAAGAATAATATACTTTATTTCTCACATATTACGACACTTAATTCAACCGAGATAAAACTGGTTAATGATTTGTTAAAGCCGGCTCAAAATAGAGATGAGTTTTTAGATTTGATAGGTAGACAAGTGAATAGTTTTAAGAAGATAACTTTAAAAGTAATTAATAGGTATTGCAAGATGGATTCGCCACTAAAATTTTTAAAATCATACAATGAAAAAGAAAAGGACGATCTTAATTATTTGAAGGATTTATGTTTTAGGCACGATTTTAATAAAAGTAAATATCCTATTAAAGTGATTAAAAATATTTTTAACAATGCTACAAATTTGAGTAAGATTAAATATATTTATTTAAATTCTGTGATGAGATATTTCTTCCCGATTCAAAATTTTGTGGGTTTGCTTGTAGAGAAATTTATGCCGGAAGAAAAGGGAGATATTATCGATATTAAGGACTTATTAAAGGGGACTGATATAACGGTCGATGAGATAAATAATGGAAAGGTTATAAGTGCATTATTTGGCGATAACTCAAATATAGTTGTAAATGGGCCGATTAATTCAAATGTGGTTTATTTAAGTAAATATGATAAAATTAAAAATGTAGTTATTGCGGAGGAGAAGGAGATATAGGATGAAGGAATTTATTTATAATCAGGTTATTAATTTTTACGAGGACGCTGGCCAAAAGCTATCTAAGAAGGAGATAATGGAACGAATCGAGGTATATTTGATTGCTTTATCTTTTTCAAAGGATTGTCCCATAGAGGCTCTTAAATCAGTAGAAAACGATACAAAAATATTAATAGAGAATCTCCAAAAGAAGATTCCTAGTATCGTCGATATTAAATTAATCGAACCTTCTTTGAGACTTCTATATTATATTTACAATCCTAGTGATTTTCAAAAGAAACATATCGAAACGGCTACGCTTGGTAAACTTTATGACGAGTTTAAGATTTTAGGTTCTACTAATAAGTACTACGACATAATTTATCGCAAGGATGAAAATAATCAACCGTTTTTGTACCAAGATTTGCGGCATCCAGAAAATGTTTTAAAAGATAATCCGGATGTTCTACCGTTTGTTATGACTTATTGTGCGAGAAATGCGGCTATGCACTCACAGAAGGTCGAAAATCCACTTGCCCATCTAATCAGTATGTTTTATACTTTGATTGAATTGTGTTATAAGCTTAAGAACGTTATTTTGGACAGATATGTGCAGAAGGATGAAATTTATAAGGATTATATAAACAAAATTACTGAAGATTACGAGAAGAAGGTTAACGATAATTTTAAATATATTCCCTTAAATATGATTGCTTATAGAAATGAGAGTTTCGATGAGATTACTACCGATAATAATGAAGATGATATGAATTTTGAACTTGCTAATGAGAGGTTTAATCATTTAAAAGTTATCGGTTATGCAGGTATGGGAAAAACTACATTGCTGGAAAATTTAACTTATAAGGAGGCATGTTTGTTTAAAGCGCAAAAACTAAAGGTGAAGATTCCAGTTATTTTAGATATGATAAGGGTTAGTGATTCTAATTTAACTATCGAAAGTATGATAAATACTAAAACTCATTTAAATAGCGAAGTTTTAGTGAGGAGAATGATTGAGAAAAACCGGTTTAATATTTATTTGGATGGAATTAACGAAATACGAATTAAAGATAAAAACAAGCGAGTGGAATATTTAAATTATTTGGAAGGATTTATTAAGACTCACCGAGGGAATAAGATAATTGTCACGGATAGAGATGATAATTCGTTTTCAATTATCAACGAGGCTCCAACTTTAATTATTACGGGAATTACTAAAAATATCATCAAAGATTTTGTCTTTGGAAATTCTTCTAAACCAGAGATGGTTTGGGAAAGGCTGCAAGATTTGAACGACGATTTATTAGAGGCATGTAAAAATCCGTTTATGTTTAAAACTTTAATTACGATTACTGAATTACACAAGAAGATTCCAGATGATTCTAGTGAGTTAATTGAAACGTTTTTAAAGGCAATTGTCGATAGGGAGAGAACGGTCAAAAAGGATGAGAAGGCAAGTGATGTTTTAAGAGTTTTGATATATTTAGTGGCAAAAGAGTCTGAAAAGGATGATAGTTTTGAAGATAATATTGTTTTATCGACTTTTGAAATATTTGAAATATTTAACGATTACTGCGATAAATATAAAAGAACAAATCGGTTCGATAACGAGGAGATGCTTGATTTGATCGTTAAGCTTGGAATTCTTAAAGAGGTGGATTTTGAAAAATATACTTTTACAGAACAAGATTATTTTGAGTTTTTCTATACTAAGGCGATTGATCTTGATTTGATATAAAAATAATACGAAAATGTATTATTTTTTTAATTATTTTTCATAATAAAAATAGGTGATTTTTATGCGGAAATTGATTGTTTTTTTATTTGTTTTATTGCTTACAGGATGCGGAGTCAAACCTAATATAGAAGGGGAGATTTCGGAGATTAAGTATAATGATACTTATATTGTCAGTAGTGATTACAATAAGATTAAGAATATGGTTTCTAATCATACTTATTTAAATGGGGAAGAGGAACTTAAAAATAGTTTGGTTATTAAAACGGATAAAGATATTTATAGTTTTAAACTATCCGACGATTTTATAAGTTATAATGGAAAGATGACTAAGGATAGCGAGATTAACAAATATTTACAAGATTTAACGAAAAAATATCATGATAGAGATTTTTACGAGATAAATTATGTTAAAGATTTTGAAGATGGGGATAACGAGATTATTTCTTTGGATAAGACGTCTAATTATATCGTTATAAATTTTAGTAAAAAGGTAACAAATTTTAAAATTAACGAAATTTTAAATGATGGTGATGATTATAGCGATGTCGATTTACTTTATAGTAAAGAAAGTGTAAATAAGGATGTGATTATTAGAAAAAGTATTGACTATAAAGAGCCAGATATTAGGATTTCTTTTACTAATGAATACGGTTTTAGATTTTCGATTATTCCAAGGTATAACGATGATAAATTAGAGTTTGTGACAACAGTTAAACAAGAGGTATAAAAAAATTAGCTTTGATTTAAAGCTAACTTTTTATTTTGATTTTTTACTGTCATATTTCTTACGTTCGTTAGTATTTAATATTTTCT